>CAZRKO010000079.1:0-7441 GCA_964600445.1 uncultured archaeon | reverse complement strand
TATGGATTAAGTCCTGCCTCACGACATGTACCCTGAAACAGTGGTAAGTGAGTTCTGGGGCTACAAGATGCTATAATAACTCTATTTAAATCATGTTCTTTAATGGCCTCTTTTATACTATTCTGAGATTCTTCAGAACAACTATATAAATTCCTTTCTACATAAACTACATTAGAAACTTTTTCAATCTCCTCAGCTACTTTCTCAACGTCTACGGTACCAGCAATATTTGATCCGCAGTGACAAACAAAGACTCCAATACGGGGAGGATCATCTTTCGAAATTTCTTTTTCAACGATATCCTCTTCTACTTCTTCAACGGTGATTATAGATGTTCTACTAGCAGCTCTACTTGCAGCTCCACTAGCTTCAGCAACAGAAGTAGAAATATCTTCTGGACCATGAGCTGCTCCACAAACATATATCCCAGGAACACTCGTCTCAATATTATTTACCGAAGATATTGGTTTAATAAAGCCGAATTCGTCTGTTTCAACACCTAATATTTCAGACAATTCTTTTGCTCCCTCGCTAGGAATAACCGCAGGAAAGAGAACAACCATATCTACATTCTCAAATTTAACTTCTCCTGTTTTAAAATCAGTATGTCTAATTATTAAATCCTTAGAATCGGGATTTTCATAGATTTTATTTGGTAAACCTTTGGTATAATGAACATTATACTCCTCTTTGGCTCTTTCAATAAATTCATTATGATTCTTCCCAATAGTACGTAAATCATTATAGTAGACTAAAATCTCTGCATCAGGTTGATGTTCCATAGTCATTATTGCTTCTTTTGTAGCATACATGCAACATATCTTAGAACAATAGGGTTTTAATCTACAATCTCTAGAGCCAACGCATAGAAGTAGAGCAATCTTATGTGGATGCTTATTATCAAAAGGTCGGATAATTTCACCATTAGTTGGTCCCGATGCACACATAATTCGTTCATATTCCAAAGAAGTGACAACATTAGGATATTTACCATATCCATATCTTTCCAATGAGCTAACATTAATTAAATCAAAACCAGTAGCAATTATAATGGATGCAACTTCTATTTCGATTTCTTCTGGTTTTTGTTCAAAATCTACAGCGTGAGATGGACAAAATTTCTCACATACCTTACATGTACCGTTTTTAAAGTAAATACAATTTTCCGCATCAATAAGATATACAGCTGGAACTGCTTGAAGAAAAGGAATATAAGCAGCACCCCTCTTACTTAACCCCTGTTCAAAATTCGAAGGAAATTTCTTATATGGACATTTTTGTGCGCATGTTCCACAAGAAGTACATTTTGAAGCATCAATATACCGTGGTTTAAGTAGAATTTTTACCTTGAAAGCAGATCCATTATTAATTTTATCGACTCTCTTCACTTCTGAATACGTTAAAAGATTAATTCGAGGGTGACGAGCACATTCAACCATTTTAGGGGCAAGAATACATATTGAACAATCAAGAGTAGGGAATGTTTTATCTAATTGAGCCATCTTGCCACCAATTGAGGGAGACCTTTCCACTAAATAAACAAGTTGACCTTGATCTGCAAGATCTAAGGCGGCTGAGATCCCTGCTACACCACCCCCAATTACTAACACTTGCTTTTTTGGATCATTACTTTCTATCATATCTTGCTCACATCCTAAGTTCCAATACTTATAGGACCTAATGAAATAAGTTGTTCTGTAAAATTTTTTACAACATCAATAAACTTCTCTCCTTCTGAAGGAGAAATCCATTCCAATCTGACTCTTTCTTTTTCAATTCTTAATAAATCAAGTAATTCTTTAGTCTTTACTACACCATCTTCAGCTCTAATATTTCCTGAAATATAATGACAATCCCCTTCATGACATCCACAAACCAAAACACCATCACTGCCATTATTTAACACATCAAGTAATAATGCAGGGTGAACTCTTCCTGAACACATTACTCTAATTATTCTAATAGAGAGAGATATTTTCAAATCACTTAATCTCTCTACATCTTCTCCCTCATACCCACACCAATTACACATAAAAGCAACAATTTTTGGTGTAAATTTTCCTATAGTTTTACTCATTTGATACACCTATTTTTTCTGAATAAGACTCGATAGTTATTGGTATTTCTTGATTTGAAAAATATTTAAAAGATATGGCATCAACAGGACAAATTGTTATACATGCTCCACATCCGGTACATTTCTCGGAATTTACTATGGATTTATACCGATTTAAACTTATTGAAGGATCAAATGAGTCTCTTATGGTCTTAAATTCTATTACAGTTTCTACTTTATCAATCGCTTCAAATATACAAATATCCCTACATTCTCCACAGCCTATACACCTTTCTTCTTCTATTACAGCAATAGGACTTAAAATTTTCCATCTATAATTTGATCCCTTACGAAGATCATAACAACTTAACCACGCTTCTCCAGGTGATAAGATTACTGAATCTATATTGATAGCAAGGGTATTATCTGTTTTTTCATGGACTATGGGAACACCTACACATGCATTTACATATTTAAAGCATTCCTCGCAAATTCCACAGCTGAGACAACGCTCTGCCTCTTCAAGGGCAATTTTCTCATTCATTCCAATTGTAAATTCCTTAAAATATTTCTTTCGTTCTTCAGGAGATAGAAATTCATTATTCCTTCTTGGGTTTTGTTGAATTCTCTCTACTTTTTCAATTTCATCAATTATAGCAATATCTTCTTCATTATAGTCAGGAATTATATCTGTTAAACTTGAGATATCTTCACCTTTCAGATACTTCTCGATTGCTATTGCAACTTTATTTCCCATAGCCATTGCTTCTATAGCAGAACCTGGACCAGTCACTATTTCTCCGCCAGCAAAAACACCAGGCATAGAAGTTTGAAAATTGCTCTTATCAATCTCGATACCCCGTCCAACTTTAATTTCTTTGTCCAGAAACTCCAAATCAGCAGTTTGACCTATAGCAACAATTATCATATCTCCCTCAATTATTTCTTCTGAACATGCTTCAAAAACAGGATTAAATCGTCCATCTTCATCAAAGACAGATGTACAAATGAGAGTTTCTATTCCAGAAACTTTACCGTTTTTTCCTACGAACCTTTTGGGACCGCGGCTCGTGTGAAATATAACACCCTCTTCAATCGCCTCCTCTACTTCCCAAGAATGAGCAGGAATAATATCTTCCGATTCTAACATTATCATATGGACTTCTTCCGACCCTTTTCTCAAAGTACTTCTGGCTACATCAACAGCAACATCTCCTCCTCCTATCACTAATATTTTCTTACTAACTATGATCTCCTCGTCTAAACTACATTGCTTTAAAAATTCTATCGCATATAAAATATTCTCAAGATCTTTACCCTCGATATCTAATTTTTTACTATGTTGTAAACCTACTCCAATATATACAGCATCATAATCTTTTCGCAAGTCCTTAATAGTAGGGCCAGGAGGGCCAATGGGTTCATTTGTCTTTATTTCAACTCCATATTTCTTGATGTGTTCGATATCAGCATTCAGAACTTCTTGTGGCAACCTATAATTAGGGATTCCTAATCTAAGCATTCCACCCATAACGGATTCCCTTTCATATATATCAACAGGATAACCAAGTCTCACCAAATGGTACGCAACAGTTAGTCCAGAGGGCCCTGAACCAACTATTGCTATTTTTTTTTTCTTTTTATCCTCTAAAAATGTAATCTCTTCGCTGATATTTTCTCTCACATAATCTGCTACAAATCTTTTTAACCCACATATATTGATTGATTCATCAATTTCCTTTCTATTACATACATCTTCACAAGGATGAGGGCAGATTCGACCTATTGCTGCCGGAAGAACACATCTTTCTCTAATGAGATTTAAAGATTCAATATATTTTTCTTTAGAAATTAAATCAATATATTCTTGGCTTTTAACGTGTGATGGGCATGCATCCTCACACGGAGGAACTTTACGTTCTTCTAACAATATTTTTAAAGCTGTGTCCTGTGGAAATGGAAGCTCATCAGGAACTTGGACAGAACATAGCTGATCACACGCAGCTGTACTTTTTCTAATATCTTTAATTTTATCTGTAATACCTTTACTTACAGTGGCAATAAAGTTCCCCGGTTCACCCTCTAAATTAATGACTTCGGCATTTGTGATTAGTTCTATATTTGAATTTTTATCTATTTCTTCTAGTTTTTGAGGTAGCATACATTTGCTACAATCTTTTATTGGTGAGATTTTATCAGATTGGATTAAAATCTCTTCAAGAGAAGCATGCTTATCTATTAAATAAACTTTATAGTCGGATTCTGCTAAATCTAAAGCTGCTTCACAACCGTAAATTCCCGCTCCAACAACCATCGCAGTCTTGATTTTATTTTTTTCGCTCATCATTTAATTTCATCCTATTTTTTTTCTAAATCATCTAATCCCATAACCTGAGCAATTAAATTGGTCAGATCAGATACTTCTATATTAATATCATCGGATTCCTTCTCTTTTTTATCTTGCAGCATACAATTATAATGAATCAGACATTTTGGACAAGTAGTCAGCATTATATCCGCTATCTTTTCTGCCTCTGTTAATCGATCTATTTGTAAAGCCCTTGAGAGATCATTACAATTTAAAAAGCAACTTACTCCACAACATGGTGAATTTTCAGCTGAGTTTTCCATCTCGTTAAAGTCAATTCCACATTCTTCCATATGATGTAAAATTTCTCTAGGAGGTTTGTAAACTTTCATATGTCTTCCTAATCTGCATGGATCATGGTAAGTGACTGATTTATTAAAAGCTTCTGAAAATTCGATTTGATTGTTTATAATTTTATCAGCAACCAATTCAGAAAGGTGAATGACATCAAATTTTACATTTTTAACATATTTTGGATAATCTAGTTTCAATGTTCTATAGCATTCAGCACAGGTGGTAATGATGGTATCTATTCCTAATTTATTGATTTCTTTTACATTATGTTCTGCTAATTCTTTAAAAGTCTCAAAGCGTCCTTTCCAAAGCACATCATGTCCACAACATTTAATATTTTCAATAAGGACCGGGGGGACTTTAAATATTTTATTTAAAATTTTTATGGCATTTTTTGCTGTTTTTATAAGATTTATATTTAAATAGTCAAAAACGATGTCTAAAATTGGTAAACATCCGAAAAAATAGGCAATTTTACCCGTTTTAGATATTTTATACCCCTCAGGAACTATATTAGAGGGTATCTTAAATCCAAATGGGCTCTTTGCTTGAATTTCTGTGATCGTAGTTAAAATCCCATCATGAGGTTCCTCAATTTCAATCCCATGTTCTATTAAAAGCCTCCTAGCTTTTTTAATAAATTCAATAAAATCAACATTCTGAGGACAATATTCTTGACAATTCCTACATGTCAGACAAAATCTCAAACTCTTATCATTCAAAATCTGTTTACTTGCTCCAATAGCTGCTAACCGTGTCATTTGATGCGGATCAAATGGGAAAAATTCTGCTACTGGACAGCTTGATGTACACATCCCGCATTCAAAACAAGCAAAAATACTTTTTGTTTCATCTGTTTCAGAAATATCCTTTATAAAATTTTGATCTAATTCAGAGCTTTTAATAATATTTTTTATATTATTGACCATTAAACTCACTTATCTTTCAATTTCACATTCTATGTTATAAACTTAATTATTGATTTTAAATTTCTTTTTTATACAATAAAGGTGATGGATTAATTTGCTCAATTTTTTGAAATAAGAAGGTTTTTAAGAACTTAAACAAGAAATAATAATTTCCCTATAAAACTTGCGATGTCAATAACCTCTATTTTATCTCTTATTTTTTTATGTTCTTCATCTAAGGAGGGCTCATTGAGATAACAATTGAAATGTGTTAAACATTTTGGACAAGGAACAATTAAATATTCAGCACCTGTTTTAATTGCTTCTTCAATACGATTTTGTCTTAAAATGCGGGTATATTCATTACACCCCATAAATGCTGAAACACCACAACAATTAGCATCGTCTTTGATATTTTCCATCTCAACCAATTTAACGCCTGGAATTTGCTTAATTAATTCTCTTGGAGCGTTATACAATTTACCACCTAAGCGTCCTATTCGACAAGCATCATGATAGGTGACCTTAATTTCAGCTTTTTGAGCCATCCTCACATTTTCGAGGATCTTTTCTTTTAAAAAAAACTCTGAAAAATGTAATACTTCAAAATCAAAATCATCTATTATTTTTGGATAATCAAATTTCCATGTCCTGTATCCTTCGGCGCATCCAAGGATAATTTTTTTAACTCCTGCTTCTTTGTAAAGATTAACATTATATTCAGCTAATTTCTTGAATGTTTCTATATCCCCTTTACCCCATAATATATCATGTCCACAGCACTTTTCATTTAAAACAACTGGTACTATCTCAGCTTCATTCAGTAAAGTGATTATAGTTTTAGGCGTGTTTTTATAATTGATATCAATGTTAATAATAATATCTTCCATTAAAGGTAAACATCCAACAAAGTAAGCTATTTCACCTGAATTTGTTGTTTTTAACGGTAGACCTTCCAAAAAATCTAGCTTATTGGGAGATAAAGGATTTTCTGCCATTATCCTTGAAATTAATGGAAAAATGTCATCATGAGTTTCACATTGTGCAATTTTATCTAATTGTTCTGCATCAATTGTCGATAATTTTCTTAATTCTAAAACTAGTTCTGGTATCCTTACGCCTACATTATCTTTGGTCATTGGGCAATAAACGGTACATTGCCCACAGGTAAGGCATTCCCATATGTTATAATTCTTTAATGTCTCTTCTAATGGCGAAGAAGTTAAGTCTGTAATTAACTTTCTTGGATAAAAAATTCCTACATGAGACATAGGACATATATTAACACACCGATTACAATTATAACAGTAATTAGCTGCTGTACGTATTTGTTCAATTAATTCTTTTGAAATGATCTTTTTTTCTTTTTTATGTATGGCTTCATCGCTAGATTTGGTCATTTTTTTAGAATAAACGTAATTCTCCTTTATTATTATAATTAATTAATTCAGAATTTTATATGCAATTATTTTAAATATAAATATATGATATTAAAAAACAATTAATTAATTTTAGACAAAGTTTTAAAAGTTATATTAGGGGATTATGATATGATATCCCAAGTCTTGGATCTCGCAAGGTTTCTATTATATTACGGTATTGGACGACAAATGGATTAATTAATTCCAAAATTATTTAAAAATATTCTGTAAAAATTAATTATCAAAAAAAATGAAAAAAATGAAAAGTTTTATAATAAAAATAGTTTATTTATTACAATATTGGGGAAGGGATAATAATTGCTTCTATTGGAAATGGATTTAGCTAGATTCATACTAATTTATATAGTCCAAGGATTAGTTGGATTGTTTTATA
>CAZRKO010000078.1:4772-7518 GCA_964600445.1 uncultured archaeon | reverse complement strand
ATATCTTATTTCCATATAATCTACGAATACACTCCCGGTATTAAGATAATAATAAAAAACAATAATAAGGTCATTAGATGTGTTGTTAAAGGGTAAAGGTAAAGCCACAATTTTTACATACCACTCTCCCTCTAAATTAGTGCCTTTTTGGTCATATTTAGAGGAATTCCAAAGAGTTTCCCAATTTTCACCTAAAATTTTTATTTGAATATAACTCACTCCGCTATCATAATCCAAATCCCATGATGCGTTTATACAAATTTCCTCATCGTTATAATACGTATCTTTATCTGTGTTGAAGTACCATACATAAGCATAAGTATTACATTTACCATTTTTGACTAAATTAAAAATTCCTATTAGAACAATGATCACAATAAATATGGTTCTTTTCTTTTTTTCCACAGTAGAATTCTAGATATAATTATAAAAAGACATACTATTCCAAAAGAAATAAATTTTATAAATAATTTATTTTAAAAGAGTTATAAAATTGAATTGCATAAAATATTAAATTCTGAAAAAAATGGGAAAAGTAAGGACTATTTTAATTAAAAATATCTCAAAGGAACTAATAAACAAATATCCTGATGTATTTACTACAGAGTTCGAAGAAAATAAGAAACTATTGGATAAATACCTTGAAATTGATTCAAAACATTTAAGAAATAGAATTTCGGGATATATTGTAAATTTACTTAAAATTAAAAATAAAGAACAATAATTAAATTGCTATTAAGGTCATTTAATATTAACACTAAATTTTTTTAATTTAATTTAGATTTAACCATTTTTCTGTGAGTGACATTAAAGATAAAACTAAAGATGAAGCAAAAATAATGGCTGGGCTTCTAAGGGCTGGTCATACTATGTTAAATTTAGCTTGTCCCCTATGTAATAATCCTCTTTTTCGAAATAAGGAGAATGAGATATTTTGTCCTATATGCAATAAAAAAGTGATCATTGAAAAAGAAGATCCGGTAGCTAGTAATGTAGAAAATATAAAAAAATCAGAATATAGTACACAAAATTCAACAAAAATATATACACAATTTAATTATAACCGTGAATTTCTAGTAGGGATTCTTGAACAGAAAATAAATTTGATCTCTCAAAAATTAGAACATGAAACTCAAATGGATTTAATTGAAAGATCTATAAAAGCTTTAACAAAAATTTTTGATCTTTTGAACAAATTAAACAAGAATAATGCTTCTGCCGGGATTTGAACCCGGGTCACGAGGGTGAGAGCCTCGCATGCTTGGTCCTTTTAATCAGAATTAAAAAATAGAAAAGTTTGACCGAACTACACTACAGAAGCATAAGAAAATACTCTTTTACTTAAAAGTTAGAGATTAATAATTATAAATTCTAATATTATAAAAGATTTAATAATTTTTTAATTTAACAATATTATAAAAACCCTTTTTCACTTTCATTTCGATGTAAAAAAGTAAGGATCTGAAAAAAAAATACTAAAATTATATATTAAAAAAAAATACTACGATTAACAATCTTGGTTATATGATCTTAACATAATGTTGTGATTTCTTATTCAAATTCCAGATTTTTTAATAAAAAGTGGTTTTAATAGATTTACATAATGATCTCTAATTGAATACTCTGCGATTTTAGTTGCTTCAGATATTATTTTTTGAGTTAATAGCGCTTTATGGTTATATTCTTTAGCTAATAACTTATCTGCTAAATAAATAGTGGCCCCAGTTAAAATAAATGGATTTCTACCACCACGATGATTTAAAGTCAATAACTTCAATATTTCCCAGCATTTTTTAGTTAGAGTAATCCGAAATTCTTGTTTAGTCCATATATTCCCCTTTTTGACTAAACGATCTTCTAAATCTTCATGATTAATGACATTATCAATTAACCTAATAATGTAATCTTCACTCTTGTGAGGGCTTGAATCCTTATTCAAATGATGTTTATATTTAATTCCGTCTCTTAAAATGAGCCTAGGATTAACTCTGTGTCCAAAACTCTGAAATGCTTTAGAAATTTCTTTAATTGTAATGGGTGCATTATGATTCTCTTTCCTTACAGCATAAAAGATGCAAAATGCGATTAATGAAATATTGTTAATCACTTTTTTTTCATTTTTCAACACTTTTTTGTAATAGTAAGCAGCAACATTACGAATATTTTTATTAAGATTCAGGTATATTGAAACTTTATTCAAAATATTGAAAATTCTATATTCTGTTTCATGATTTTTAATACGTAAGAATTGGGCATAATTCTTTTTTAATCTTCTAAAGAGTTTTTGCTCACTTGGGGGTAAAAGCCTTCCTGATTTATCTTTTAGGTATTTTGATTTTTCAAAATCTATAAATGTACCTAAACCCCCTATAAAATTCGTTCTTTCTCCTAATGCTACATATTGTTTACTCAGATTATTTTTATTGATTTTATCATTAAACACATATGAGGAGTCTCCAAAAATTTCATTAATAACTAATCCACAATCTTTACAAGTTCTCTCAAAACTAGAGATAATTATCTTTCCACTGCATTCTGGACAATTATTAAGTTCAATAGAATATAATTCTTTTATTTTTACCACCTAAAAACATAAAATCTAATTAATTAATTTCAAGTAAAACTTATTTAGATTTTTTGAAATAAAGATTCATTTAATAGAAAAGGCGCTTTTCTTGAATGAAGTATTTTACCTTAAAGATAGGGTGGGGGGTAATTAAAAATAAAAAAGTAGTAATTTAAAATA
>CAZRKO010000078.1:0-4672 GCA_964600445.1 uncultured archaeon | reverse complement strand
AAATTTAAATCAAAATCTATGAGTTTTCATGAGTAAAAATACTGCTAATATTAAAGAGATAAAGGATTTTCCTAACAAGCATCCACATTTTTTACAAAGAATTATGAATAAATTAAATAAAATTATCAGTGGGAAAAGAAGAATTATGTATTCTGATATCATAAATTTTGTTATAAGGGATGGAATGAAAGGTGATAATAGCAAACAACTGATCCTATGGTGTAATTATAAAATGAGATGCGGAGAAATATTCGTAGAATTTTGATGAGAGCTTATTTTATTTCCTAAATTTTATTAACATGATTAAAATAATTAATTTAATCAAAAAATTAAAATATCAAATACAACTTAACTATATTTAAATATAACAATATTTAAATAAAATTAATAGATCTTTCCAAAATTTTCTTAATTTTTAAAATTCTTAATGAAAGGAACAATAAAATTTCTCTTATAATTTATAATTTAAGGTAGATGATTCAATGGTTCGATGGACAGCAGATCATAATGTATATATAAAAATTCTTTACTGGGGTATGGGAGGATCTGGAAAAACTACAGTTGTTGACACATTATATAGACTAACAAAAGACCAAAAGCAAGACATTGAACCTACTGGTAATTTAACAAAAATCGCAATGGCTAGTGGTTCAACTTTATACTTTGATCGTGGTATTTTTCGATCCACAAAACAAAATAAGGTTTATTATCATGTCTATACTGTTGCGGGTCAAAGTAGGTTTTCTCCTTTAAGAAAAAAAATATTTAAAGGGACAGATGGAGTTATTTTTGTAGTTGATTCCCAAACTCATTTTTTTGAAGACAATATTGAATCATTAAAAGAATTAAAAAACATTACACGAGGACAATTAATTACGGAAATTCCTCTTATATTGATGATTAATAAACAGGATCTTTCTGAAGTTATAGCAGAAGAAGATTTTAAACAAGTTTTAAAGGATGAAAAGCTCTGGTTTGAACCTGATCATGAGTTATATATTTGGAATCCAATCATTTATAAATCCTGCGCTTTATATGAGAAGCAACATGGTGTTATCCGTAGTTTTTCTGAATGCGCTAGAAGAACTGGTCTCTATCAGATATACGGGAATGGAAAAGCACCAGTAGGAGATAATTTCTTGAAAATATCGAAAGAAATACCAGATCTATGAATTTTTATTAATTTTTATAAGTAATATTCTGTTGAATCCTCTCATTTTTACTAAAATATTGGTTATAAAAAGATTATAATTAAATCCCTTCTTCTTTAAAGTAGTTAAATTGTTTACGAAAAAAGGTGATTCTTAAAACAATTTAATTAATTCATAAATTCAGCAATGAAGAGGTTATAAAATTCCAATGAAAGAACTTGACAAGTATGACCTACTTTTAGTAGGAATGAAAAGTTATAGTTACTTTGAGGATTATAGAAACCTCCGTAAAAGTTATTAATTTTTCTTTATTTTAAATATTAATATAAATTTTTATTAATTTTTTTAAAATATTAAATATAATTAACCGTTTCTAGTGAAAACAATATGGGACTATATGATAATATAAAAGATAAATTACCCGATCAATTTTCAATATTTCAATTTATGAGTGTTTTAGGAATAGATGCGAATGATGTACGTACGGCACGAAATTTATTAAAACAATTTTATTTAGAGGGGTATATTAAAAGAATTTCAAAAAATATGTATCAAAAAAATTAGTAATAGATAATTTAATTTTATAGTTAATCAAGAATGACTGAATTAGAGGGTTTGATTCACGTTTACATTTAGTTGAGGAAAAATAAAACTAATTAATTGTTGAAAGGAATCTAAAACTCCTACACCCTCAATTGCGATTGTTTCATTAAAAGAAATATGCTTAAACTTCTCAGCTTCAATAAATTTCATAAAAGTATTTTTATTTAATTTTTCTCCATTGCTCAAATCATATTTGTTAAATGATACTACAAGAGGGATGTTATAAAATTCAAGGCCAAATAGCATTTTTAATTCATTCCAAGATCTAATGTTATGTTCAAGATATTTAATTTGAGAATCTGCTATAAAAATAATACCATCTACTCCATTTAAAGTAGCTGGTCGAGTGCTAGCATAAAAATCTTGTCCTGTCGCGGTGTACAATAGAAATTTTAACCCCCACACAGCACCTTTAAATTGCAAAACACCAAAATCAAAAAATAAGGTTCTCCCTACAGAATTTTCAATTGATTCCAACTCATTATCTTTGCCAAAATGCGAGAAAAGAAATCTTAATGAAGTTGTTTTTCCAGACATCGCCGGTCCATAATATACACACTTTACTTGAATTAATTTATTTTCATAATCAAATATCATAGCCCATTTTAACCCCATAACGAATCTATTTTATCAACAATAAATATTTTGTTACTATTTTCTATTAGATTAGAATAATCTTCTCCCCATTCATGTTTTATAAAAGAAATTATTCTTCCAATAGATACCTCTTCGAAATCTATTGTTTCTAAAAGAGTCTTACTTCCAATTTTAGTTTTAATCTCTAAATTATTCAATAAATTTAATCTGGACAAAATAAAAAAAGCTCTTTTCGAACCTGAATAAAAAATTTGAATTTCTTTCTTGAAGATATTTCTTTTTAATTCATTTTTCTCAGCATTAAAATCTAATAAGGTTTGAATCAAGTCATCATCAATGTTATTCAATTTTATCCTATCAGATAAAACCCGCTTCATTCTTATTATTGATTTTTCAGTGTCTTGGGAAATTTTTTGTAATATCTCCCGTTCTAATGATAAATCTAGCAATTTCGTATTTACCCCCTCAAATTCTACGGAAACTTTATTTGCGGTCATTAATATATTCAAAAAAATACTTATCTTTTTTTTAATTAGACCTTTTATATATTGTAAATTCTCATTTTGTTTAGTTATGTTTATTCCCATTAACCAAGAACGAAAGTTTTCAAATTGATTTAGAGCCTCAAAGCTCACATCATCCGGACATCTAATTTGTATTCGTTGCGTATTATAATCAATGTCTTCGTTTTGAATTAAATTATTATATTCATTATTCGAGATAAAATCGGTATTAAACACCATTTCTTTTCGAAAATCAACAAGCTCAGATAAATCAAGTAACAGATCATCAATTTTGTTTGAGTCGTCACCAAAAACTATTATTGGTATTCTGTCTAATAGGCAATAAAGAATTAACGATGATTGCTTTCTTTTTAACTTATCTACAAGTTTGAAGAAATTCATTTATTCACCTGTTTCATTTATTTAATAACCAGATCACCCAATAATCTCTTGACATCAAACTCATAGTGATCTTGCATTTCAGAGGCTTTTTTGATTAAGCTATTCATTTTATTTAAGAATTGTGGAAGAATTAATCTTAATAATCCCAACTTTTGCTTAGCTTTACCAATTTCGGTACAAAATATCGCTTTTCCTAACCCATTTATGAATTGAAACGTATTTTGACAGTCAATCAAAATCTTTTCAGCGTGCATCTTCTTTAATAACCAGGAGCATCTATTCGCTGTTTGAAACACCGAATAACTCATTGCCGAAATTCTATCTAAAATTTGTTTATCTACTATTGAATTTTTTAATAACTGTGATGCAATGAATCCCCCCTCAATACTAATAAATGCATATCTTAAATCTGGAATGGTAAGAGAAAAGTCGCTTAACACTTTTCGCAACTCCAATGAAATATTTTCCGAAAAGCTTAATGAAAATGAAGAAATCTTTAAATCTAAGTCTCTGTTTTCTTTTACATCAAATCCATTTAGTATATCTTGAATTTTTTGCCCATCAAACTGAATTAAAGGTGGTTTAAATGATTCTCCCGATGTAATTAATGAAGTCTTTATTTTCCTTAAGCATTCATTAGTTTGCAAAAAAATACCGCCTAAATTAACATTAGGTTGAGCGGTGATTGCGATAAAAAACTCATGATTGTTATTAAGAATGCCTTGTTGTTCCAATATTTTATTTAAAGAAAAATGTATTGGGCTATTTAACGGGGCAATGAGAATCTTTGCTTTTTTACCTTCTATTAAGATATATTTTAGATCAATAGGGTGTAGATGTATCCCTACATTGAAAATAGCACTAGCCGCGGAGCACACATTAAAAATCTCGTCTTTCGAAAACCATACTCCTGCTGATTGGATAGGATTTCCATCTCTTTGAGTTAATACCGCATTCTCTACTCCTTTAAGCTGTTTTATCTGATCTAAGTGGATTTTAATTTTTTCTTGTAAGTTCATTTTAAATCTTCAATTCTATTATGCAATTAGTTTTTGTTAGATTAAAAAACAGATATTTAAACTACGAAGAATTAAAATCTTTGCTATTTTATTTTTAGAAAATGAAAAAATTTATAATTTAGAAATGATATATTATATTACAACAATTCGCATCGTTACCGGCGTAAAGCTCGGATTGCGGAAAAGTCCGTTATGTGATGAGTGTAATCAATGATGCGATATAAAAAATGTAGTTATAATTTAATGGATTATAACCGAAGAAAGTTTAATTAAGAATCCCATAAGAGTAAAGTTCCAAAAGTTAGAAATATTTAGCCCAGTGCGACAAATTTATAATAATTATTCAATTCCGGTTGATCCTGCCGGACCCGACTGCTATTTGGGTGAGGATAAGCCA
>CAZRKO010000077.1:6040-7523 GCA_964600445.1 uncultured archaeon | reverse complement strand
TATAATACATTACCATTAATACGGCTGTTAGAAATGGAAAGATGATCATATATAAACCAAGTAATCGGGGTATTTCTGTCTTGTAGAATAAGATTAGCAATCCATAAAACAGACTTGAAAAAACGACACCTCCAAAAACGACATGTGAAAAGATAAAATGAAGCCCTAAAGATGTGGTTCGGTCTTCTGAAAACAATCCAACCATGAAAAAACCAAAGAATCCTGTAAACATGCTGAATGATCCCAAACTACTTAATCGATATCTCATTCGAGGAAATTCGCCTGCTTCAATTGGGTTTGGAGCAAGTCTATACTCCATGTAAAAAATAGCCGGTATCAAGAAAATTGATGTAATCATTGCTCCATAGTCTAAAAAGTAGGGTAATGGTGTATGATTAAAGGACCCCATATCGCTAATATAGTTATCAACAATATTATAACCGTCAGGGTCAAATTGAGCGACAATATATCCTATAATTATCGCAGAAAAAAAGGTAATCATAGAGGAAATAATCGAATATTTAACAACCTTAGGATTTATTAAGAAATCGTCATAAATATGACTCTTCCATTTAATTAATGACTCATAAACTCCCATTAAATTTCTCCTTTATTAATTTTGAATTTTTAATTTAGAACTAATCAATTTGAAAAAATAAGTTTATTATACCTAAAAAATCCCATTGAATAACGGATTAATTTTCTTGTTCCTTTTTTAGGAGATACTTCGCGAAAATGTTCATATATAAGCATTCTTCCGCAGGCATTTCGGTTGTCAATTTAGGATTTTCAGTAAATTCTACTTTAGCACCTCTAATTATAACAACTGGAGTTTGCTGATTCGCTTCATTTAATAGAAATTGGGCAGCACTCGTAAGATCGTCCGCAATAGCCCTCATCGTAATTTGCATAGGTCTGTTATATAGATCTGGAAGCCCTCTCAAGTCTTCGATGGGTTCAAAACCGGCAGTTGCGATTGCTATTCCAATCGTACCTTTTCTTAGAGGTTGCACTCTCGAATCGGCAAAAATAACCCCTAAATCTTTTATATTAAATTCTTTTTTTAGGGTATTCCTATATTCACGGATAACTTTTTCAGGATCTTTGGGTAATAAAACGAGATTATCAGGTCCAGCATTCGACTGATCAATCCCCGCATTTGCTATTAAGAAATCATTTACTTTTGCGAGGATAACATGCCCTCCTGGTAAACCTCCTAAAATCATACTTGCCTCTTGTAATATTATTTCTACAAATCTCTCATCCATATCATATTCTTTCGCCATTCTTTTTGCTTCTTCTGAGATGTGAATAACATCATTTAAATTTATAATTCTGCCCTGTGAGGTCGCGATTACTTTTTCTGAAATAACGATAATGTCTCCCTCTTTTAGAGTTTCTCCTTTAGCTTTTATGTTCTTGATAATAATATCTAGCAGAGGGTCATTCTTTTTAATTAAAGGAAGTTTAATGGAGAAAAGAT
>CAZRKO010000077.1:0-5940 GCA_964600445.1 uncultured archaeon | reverse complement strand
ATATCTAGCAGAGGGTCATTCTTTTTAATTAAAGGAAGTTTAATGGAGAAAAGATGCATAGTAAAAAAAATTAAACTTATTTGATATATTTTTTTCTTCTTTTTATGGAATTAAATCAGATTTATTCCAAATTATTTGATTTCTTAGAAATTGGGGATGACCATCCTTCAATTATCATGAGTGTATTAAATTTAAGCCCCGAATCTTTTTATAAAGGCTCAGTTTACGAAGATATGAATACACTTGAGCGTGTTGTAATGGGAATGGTAAAAAATGGAGCAAAAATGCTCGATATGGGGGCAAGGTCAACAGCACCATGGTCTAAAAGAATTACTTTAGAGGAGGAATTAAAGCGTATCCTCCCGGCAATGGAAGTGCTTTGTAAAACAATTCCCGAGGATATTATTATTTCGGTTGATACCCAATATAAAGAAGTAGCTCAATCAGCGTTTAACATGGCTTTAAAGTTTAAAAAAAAAATAATCATAAATGATGTGAGTTGCTTAAAAACTGACCCTTCCTTAGAAGACTTTATTATTGAACAAAATATTCCAATAATTTTAATGGCTTCAAAGAAGGTTCCTGGAGATTTATTATATATTGAAGATATTATTAATGAATTTAAAAATACAATTGAAAGGCTTAAATCTAAAGGTTTTAATGAAAATAATATAATTTTAGATCCGGGAATTGGACATTGGATTGAAGAAAAGACCTATGAATATGATTTGAAAATAATTAATAATTTGGAAAGACTGAGAACATTAAGAAAACCGATATTAGTAGCTTTATCTAGAAAATCTTTTATTGGCTCAACGTTAGATATTCCTGAGCCCGAGGATAGATACAATGGTTCGCTTTCAGCGACTGCGATTGCTGTTTATAACGGGGCACATATAGTTAGAACTCATGATGTAAACAAACAATTAGTAGAAATAATAAAAATGGCTGAGATTTTAAGAAAGAATAAATAATCCTTCCGTATTTTTTAAGATTTTAAACTCTTATAAAATCGCTTGTTATTTAAAATTCGACGAATTTTGCTATTGTATATTACTTTATTTTATAAAAGATCATTGTATTTTTACTAATAAAGTATTATATAAGAGATCTCACGAGTTTGAGGGATGGTAAAATATACAAATATTAATAAATACATACTACATATATTTTATATAGTAAATCGTAAAATTTCGAAAAATTTTAGTATTATATGAATAATTTTACTTTTACAAAAATAAATTTAATAACAGTATTTTCATGACTGAACCCCCCAATAGTTATGATGCCGAAGATATACAAGTTTTAAAGGGGCTTGAAGGCGTAAATCTTTCATAGATCATGTAAGATCGTTACAGAAAACGCCCCGCCATGTATATCGGCGACACAGGAAAAAGAGGTTTACACCATCTTATTTTTGAGGTGTTGGATAACTGTGTCGATGAGGCGATGGCAGGATTTGCAGATAAGATAAAAGTTGTTTTTAATAAAGATAATTCAGTTCTGATTTCAGATAATGGGCGCGGGATACCTATTGACATGCATTCAGAATATAATAAGCCTGCTGTAGAAGTGATTATGGAACATCTGCATAGTGGAGGTAAATTTGACAATAAAAGCTATAAAATATCTGGTGGATTGCATGGTGTTGGCCTTTCCGTTGTTAATGCTTTGGCGGAATGGTTAATAGTAGAAATATACAGGGATAAGGTTTATTATAAGCAAAAGTTTTCAAGGGGCGTAAAAGCAACAGATCCAGAGATACAAGAACTTAAGAATAATAAGAAAGGTACGGCAATCACATTTTATCCTGACAAGGAAATTTTTGATATAGAAGATGAGAATAATATTTTTAATTTCTCGACAATCGCAGGCCGAATGAGAGAACTTGCATTTCTTACACCTCAGGCAAAATTTGAAATAATCAATGAAATTACAGAAGAGGAAGAAGAATTTTATTATGAAGGAGGAATAAAGGAATTTATTTCATTTCTAAATAAAGAGAAAAAGCCTCTACATAATGATATTATTTTTGTAAGTGATGACTTTACTACCAAAGACAATTCAAAAATATTTGTGGATGTTGCGATGCAATATAATCAAGGATATCAATCAAACATTCTTACTTACGCTAACACAATAAATACCATTGAAGGGGGAACCCATCTTACCGGATTTAAATCCGCTCTCACTCGAACTATAAATTCATATATAGAAAAGAACATGGAAAAAAAATATAAAGATCACGTTTTGAGTGGAACTGATACCCGAGAGGGTTTATCGGCAGTAATCTCAGTCAAATTACCAGATCCTCAATTCGAAAGTCAAACTAAAATTAAATTAGGAAATCCAGAAATTCGACAAGTTGTTAGTCAAATAATTACCGAAAAGTTTTTTCAATTCTTAGAAGAAAACCCTCAGACCGCAAAAAAAATTATATTAAAAACAATTAATGCTAAAACAGCCAGAGAAGCTGCCCAAAAAGCTCGATTATTAATTCGTAGAAAGTCCGAATTAGACAGTGCAAGAATGCCTGGAAAACTTGCTGATTGTTCTTCAAAGAATCCTGAGGAATGTGAATTATTTATTGTAGAAGGCGATTCTGCTGGTGGATCAGCAAAACAGGGAAGGGACAGAAACTATCAAGCGATTCTCCCGCTAAGAGGGAAGATATTAAATGTTGAAAAAGCACGTATGGATAAAATACTACAAAACAATGAGATTCTAGCAATGATTAAAGCAATAGGAATTGGAATTCAAGGGGTAAGCGATACTAATGGGACATCTGAAACAAATGGCGAAAATGGAGAGAATGAAGATGACTTCAATTTAAAAAATTTGAGATATCATAAGATAATAATATTTTGCGATGCTGATTCAGATGGACATCATATTAAAACTCTTATATTAACATTTTTCTTTAGATACATGCGCCCTCTTATTGATGAAGGCCATCTCTATGTTGCAGTGCCCCCCCTTTATCAGGTTAAATATAAGAAATCTAAACACTACGTATATAGCGATAATGAGAAAGAGAAAGCTTTTGAGGAATTAAAGAAAAAATATAACTTGAAAGATAAAGAAAAAATAAAAGTGCAAAGATATAAAGGATTAGGAGAAATGAATCCTGATGAGCTTTATGAAACAACCATGAATCGAGATACACGAGTTTTAAAGAAAATGTACTACGAAGACTATTTAGACACTGACCTTATTTTTTCAAAACTGATGGGCAAGGAGGTAAAAGCCCGAAAGAAGTACATAATTGATCATTATGATGAAGTTAAATTATTAGACGTTTAAATTCACTATTTTTTAAATAAAAGAATATAAAAGGCCTTTTTGTATGACAGTAGAAAATATTCATGATGTTTTATTAAAGGAAGAGATGGAGAGTAGTTATATTGATTATGCCATGTCGGTTGTAATTGGTAGAGCAATTCCGAATGTGCGAGATGGACTAAAGCACGTCCATCGTCGTATAATTTATGCCATGGCAAGCAATAATTGGTACTATACTAGTTCTCCTGTAAAATGTGCCAAAATCGTTGGTGAAACATTAGGAAATTATCATCCACATGGTGATGCTTCAGTGTATAATGCTCTCGTAAGAATGGCCCAGGATTTTTCATTAAGATATCCTTTAATACATCCGCAAGGAAATTTCGGTTCGATTGATGGAGATCCTCCTGCAGCTTATCGATATACTGAAGCCAGACTTTCACGGATTGCGAACGAGTTAATTGAAGATATTGATAGAGAGACTGTAGAATTTCAACCTAATTTTGATGATAGTACATTAGAACCAAACTATTTGCCTAGTAAACTTCCTAATATTTTAGTTAATGGTACAAAAGGTATTGCTGTTGGAATGGCAACTTCAATGCCACCGCATAATCTTATTGAAATATGCACAGGAATTATCGCCACAATTGATAATCCCGATATATCTATAGAAGAACTAATGGAAATTATAAAAGGACCGGATTTTCCGACAGGCGGTATCATTACGAATACGACGGGCATATACAATGCATATTCAACGGGACATGGAACTATTACTATGAAAGGAGTAATTGACGTAGAAACTGCGGGAAAAGATATCAGTTTAATTATAACAGAAATTCCTTATTTAGTAAACAAAGCAACTTTAATAGAATCATTTGCAAAACTCATTAAGGATGGAGTATTAAAGGATATAAGGGATTTAAGAGATGAATCTGACAGAAAGGGTATGCGGATTGTATTAGAGCTAAAAAAAAATGCTCAACCCGTAATTATAAAAAATATCTTATTTACCCGTACTAGACTCGAAACTAATTTTCCTGTAACTAATTTAGTATTAATTAACAATGGAAAACAACCAAAAATTCTTAACCTCAAAGAATTAATAGAGGAATATATTAACCATCGGCTTGATATTGTCTATAAAAGAACTCAATTTGCCTTTTTAAAAGCCCAAGAAAGGCTTCATAAGGTCGAAGGGTTGAGAATCGCATTAAAAAATATTGATGAAGTGGTTAAAATTATAAAAAGCGCAAAGGACACCGAAGATGCTAAAAACAAGCTTATGAACACCTATGAAATATCTGAAATTCAGGTAAAAGCAATTTTAAATATGCCACTCTCTCGATTGACCAATCTAGAACAACAAAAACTTATCGATGAAGAAAAAGAATTAAATAAAAAAATCAAGGAGTATGAGATAATCCTAAAAAGTAGGCAAGAACGCTTAGAAATAATTAAAACGGAATTGTCTGAATTAAGTAAAAAATACGGTGATGAAAGACGCTCAGAAATTATTGAGGATCCAATGGAAATTCAAAGCATGGAAAAAAAAGATTTAGTTAAAAAAGAGCCAACAATCATCATTTTAACCAAAAACCACTATATAAAGAGAATGTCGGTAGCCGAATATAGAACCCAAAGGCGCGGAGGGCGCGGTAAAAAAGGGATGAATATTGGCGAAGAAGACTTCATAGCCGATCTGTTTGTATGTTCGACTCATGACACCATATTGTTTTTTACATCACAGGGAAGAGTATACTCGATGAAAGCATTCGAAATTCCATTACAAAAAAGAACGACCAAGGGAAAACCTATTGTGAATTTATTAAGTTTACAAGGAGGAGAGGAAATCTCTGATATGATTCCAATTAACAACTTTAACACCAGCGAAATGCTTATCATGACTACAAAAAAGGGAATCATAAAGAAATGCACCTTAAGATTATTTTCTAAATTTAAAATAACTGGAGTTAGGGCTCAAAAAATAAAGCCAGATGATAAATTAGTAAGTGTTAAAAAATTGTCAAACGAGCTCCAAGATATTTTTATTGCTACAAAACTGGGCTATGCTATTAGATTTGATGAATCAGAATTAAGAGAACTCGGGAGAAACACAATGGGAGTAAAAGGGGTGAATTTGCGTAAAGGTGATGAAGTTATCGATAGCATTCTCGTTACTGCCGATGAAATTGTCTTGTCAATTACAAAAAATGCTTATGGACAAAGAACCTTCATAAAGGAGTATAGAAAAACAAGGAGAGGAGCTAAAGGGGTTATCAATATATCTTTAAAAGAAAACGATGAAGTTATTGCCATAAAAATTGCGAAAGACAAAGATCTGCTCATAGGAACTGAGCAAGGACAAATGATTCGAGTTCCCGTTGATTCAGTCCGAATCACACACAGAAAAGCTAAAGGCGTGAGAGTGATAAAACTTTATAAAGGGGATTCTGTTGTTGCAATTGGAAAATGTGCCAAAGAACTTGAAGAACTTGAAAAACCTGAAGAACTTGAAAAACCTGAAGAACTTGAAAAACCTGAAGAACTTAAAGAACCTGAAAAACCTGAAAAACCTGAAGAACTTAAAGAACCTGAAGAACCTGAAAAACCTGAAAAACCTGAAAAACCTGAAAAACCTGAAAAACCTGAAAA
>CAZRKO010000076.1:0-7607 GCA_964600445.1 uncultured archaeon | reverse complement strand
GAGTATACAATTTTCTTTCTTCTTCAAAATGTTGCTCTGAAAGAATAGAACATACTATTTCACGAATATGAGGCCCTGAGAGAAATTTTATTCCAGAGCTAATAATTCTTCTCACTACTAATTCAGTAATTATTTTTGTATCCTCCTCTGTCATTCTAGTTTCCTTTAAAATACTATCAAAAATCTTAGAGGGATCAAATGTTGTAACATCTCCTTCAGTACGATTTACTTTAGGTAATAAATGCATTTTATTCTCCAGATTTTATAAAATTCTAATGACTTAAAAAAAGTTTTATTAACAGATTAAATTTTAATATAAAGGTAATACATTAAATAAAATTACAGAATTAGCTTTTAAATCCTAATTTCTAAAATATACAAATTATCTTGAATACCCAATAGGAATGATATAAATCGGATCTAAGTTCTCAGGGAGCTTCATAAGCTGTGATATTTTTTTATCTCGAAAAGCACCTATTGGCACTGACCCTAAACCCAAAGAAACAGCCTCTAGATGTACATTTTGAGCACAATGCCCCACCTCTATTAAGGCATATCTACTTCCTCTTTCTCCATATCCACTAATTATTTTTGGAAAATCAACACATACAATTATATTTAATGGAGCTTCATAAATGAAATTTTGACTTAATGAATACAGTGCTAATTGCTTAAGCAAGCTTTCATTTCCTTCTTCTCCTATTTCCATTTTTAATAGCGATTTTCTAAAATCATAATAATAGAGTCCCCTATATTTTAAAAAAACATAAATTACTAAAGGATAAATTGCGCCTGCGGATGGCACTGTTCTCTTAGAGATATTTTTACCTTGCGCAACCCATAATAACTGTGATATCTTTTCAATTTCAATTTCTTTATCTAAAAAGCTCCTAATACTTTTTCGTTTGAAAATGGTTTCTTCAAGGCTCATATCTCCCTCAAATTTAGGTTTTGGAAGTTGAATATCCAATTAATCCCACCCACTTAAAATTTATTTAATAAAAATATTATGATATATTAACAATAAGTTTTTTGAATTTTAAAATTTAAAATTTCTTGCTACATGATACAAGATTCAGATCAGTTTTTTGAGGAAATAAAGTCAAAAATAAAGCGAGGTATTGCTCAGAAAGATATTAACCTAGAAAAAATCGTTAAAGAAATCGTAAGTTACAATTTAAATTTCCTAACTGAATTTCAGCGCCTTACAAAAAAAATCCAAACCGCTAATGATTATGACATCATAGATCTTTATGGGGATATATTCACAGTTATTTTAAGCTATTTGAAAAATTATAGAGAAGATAAGAAAATAAAAGAAATTTCAATTACGAACAATTTTATTGAGAATTTCATTGATGACATCGTAGACGTATTAGTTATAGAAAAACTTTGCTTTAATTGCAAATCGCCTAATATTTATAAGACCAAAAGTCCTTTTGATGAAACTATAACATTATTTTATTGTAGACATTGTCAGAGAAGCGTAAAAGTATTTCAAAATATAAAATATTTGCCTATTTTTTTGATATATTTGAATAAATGGATATTAGACATCGAAATCAGAGATTTAAATAAAGATTTACCTAAATCTAAAGATTATAACAAAGATTTTATTTTTTATCTCTTTTCTGATTGCCTAGATTTTTTCAAAGATAAAGGATCTTTAGATACAATGGTAATGCTTTATGAGATTTTGTTAAAAAATGATATAAATCACACAATTATTAATGAACCACTTGAATTTCAAAAATCCTTAATCGAAAATTTAAAGGAATCATTAAAAAGACAAGATTTTTATGATTTTTTCATAGGTAAGAAATATTATAACACTAAATACGGAGAAATTCCTAAAGATATTCAGTTTTTAATTATCGATTCAATCGTCAAATCTTTAAAAACTGGAGAAATCTCTAAGATTAAATATGCTATCGAAAATCTCATAGAATATGAATTTTTGATAAAAAATTCAAAGATCAAGGAAAAGATCGAGAAAAATTTTTATTTAGGACTTGGAAGTTGCCTTAGATCGAAAAAGTTTGAAAATTTTGAACTAATGGTAGATTCTTCCATAGATTTTGATATTTTTATTGATGTCAGAAAAATTCCGAACCGTTTTGAAATAATTTCAGCCCTTGTTTTAGATTGCGTACGAGAAGTAAGTGCGGGCTATCAGACTTCGAGTTTAGGGAAAGAAATTGATATTCTACGTTTTTGTAATGATTATAATTTATTTGAGAGGGATTTAATAGAAGAGGATTTAAAGATTATAGAAAATCTCAAAAAAGATATACTCCTAATTAGCAATTTACATGATTTATTTGGAGAAGTATCTGATTCCTTTATTTTATTCATAAGAAAAACCATACCTCTAGAACTATACCAATTCTTTATAGGAGAACAATCTTTATATATACCTGATCAGGACCAACTGGCCTTTTATATCAAAAATGTGTTCTTTAACCAATATTCGATTTACGGGTTAAGCGTCAGGTATTTAAACTCAGTTAAAAATTTCATTAAAGAATTCAAAAAACACTATTTAAAACATAAAAACGATTTAGTGGAAGATTTTATGGAATTTCCAATCTCCTATAAATATCAAGTTTATTTTTATCTTGAATATGAACGTGATCCATATACCATAATTAAGAAACATTTAGTTGCTCCTAAAGTTATTTTTAAGAATATTGATAATATATTAGCCAAAAATAATTATAATTTTTATTCTCTCTCAATGGTATTGTTAGGCGGGCTTGGCCCCCAAGGACATGGTTTTACTTATTCTACGCCTAAAGGAGAAGTAATTGAAATCTGTAGCGATATCAAAGAGAATGAAGCTATAATCGTGAAATATAAACAATTTTTAAGGCAACAATTCCTAACTAGATTGGAAAAGGAGTTGCTAGATTTTCATGTAAATATTGAAGTTATTGATAAAATAACAAATTATCTATTAGAAATTCTTGATCAAAATGAATTGATTAATTATTACAAGAAAGGAAGAATTTTAAGGAAAATTAAAGAATTTCTTCATCATCAGGATGAGATAAAAAAGATTAATATAGATTTTAAAAATTTAATCGATGATATCACAAATGCGATGAATAATATCCTTAGAGAAATCAAAATGGAAGATCAGTTCAAGACCCGGATGGACTTAATTTTGAAAAATGAGATGAAATCTGAGGATATCGCAAAAATGACATCTTTAAGACAAAAATCACACTATGACGTTCTTCGGGAAAGATTTTTCTTTCAATATATAGTGGATTGGTTTTATGAGTTATATATTACCGAAAAGAGTAATAGAGAGAAATTACCCTAATTTCCCCCTTTTTATTACTTTTCTAGAACTCTCTTTTTTTTTAAATTTTAAGTTTGGAATATAATTATTTATGGCAAATTTATATTCTGCAGTATCAATAAAGCAATTTTTTCATGAAATTTACGCAATTTTAAGAAATACAGAAAATAAGGCTACTGAAGTGTGGTTTGAATTCTCAGAGATTAGCTTTTTTAATAATATAAACAAATTTGAGCTATTAGAATTTATATCGAATTTTGAATTCATGGAGATAAAAAAAGGGAATTATAATGTTAAATTCGTTTCTATAAATAAGATACTTTTTGTTATGGAAGCCATTAGGATAATGGGATTAGATCTAAAAGATATCGTTTCAGAACTCCTAGATTATAGTGGATTTGAAGTATTAGTAAATCAGATTTTATCAAAGAACAACTATAAAGTATTAAACAATTTTAGGTTTTCCGATAAATCCAATTTTAAGAGCAAAACCCGTCAGAAAAGATATGAAATTGACGTTATAGGGATAAAGCGTAAGGAGATTCTTTTAATTGATGCAAAACAATGGAGACGTAAAGATTCTTTTAGTTCAATGAATAAAGCAGCAAATTTGCAATTTCAGAGAGCTATAGCTTTAAAAAATAATCCTGATGCGTTTTCTAAGCTCATACATAATATTTTAGGTATAAATCCAGACGTAAGTAACCGTTTACCGTTTAGACTCTTACCAATTATGGTTACTTTAGAGGATAACTTTAATAAACTAAATGATAATCAAGTTCCTCTCGTTTCAATCTATTATCTTAATTCTTTTTTACAAGAATTAGAAAGATATTTACATTATTATAAGATGATTAAAATAAAAAGTGTAAATATTCAAAAAAAATTAATATGAATCTCTTTAAGAAATAATTTAAGGCCAACTTTCTACGCAAAATCTCGCTATATTTACCCATAAACGAGTAAAATTATCTTTTTCTGCCTCAGAATCATCTGGAATTGCATACACCTTGATTGTTCTTAATTCTCTTCTTCCAAATGTCCAAACGCTAGCAGGATTATGTTTATCTATAATCTCTGACTTCATAAACTCTCTATTTCCTTCATAAGCAAAAATTTGTCCTTTTCCATGTTCAATCCAAAGCGTCGCTTGGATTAGATTAGCATTGGCGGAAAATGAAAATTGCTCTCCCACCTTCAATGTTCTATATATGCCATTTTCAAATTCTGTTTTAATTTTCTTGATTTGCTGACAATATACACATGGCGGGTGTGGACAAGCAGTTAATTTTCTAATATCAGGGCGTTGTTCGAGTTTCGGTTCCAAATCATAGGAGATGTGTATAATTTCCTTACCCACGTATTTGTACTCTCTTTCTCCTTTCGTAATAGATGCTGCTTGAAGTTTATTATCGGGGATGAATTGATTCCAGTAAGCTTCATTCACTATGAATCTTTCAGGTACGAAGATAGTTATTCTCTCCTTGCCTAGAATTGAATCAAAGCTTTTGTCATGTTTTAATAACCCGCTTGTTTCATTTTTTATATAATTCGGAATCATAATATACCTACCATTTTTTTTATCATAAAATAATATTCTACTTGATTATTAAAAAAAGTAAACAATTCAATTATAATAATTCAATTATAATAATTCAATTATAAATAATAACTAAGTTATTTAATTCCCAAATAATCCTTAATCTGTTTCTTAACAATATTTACTGCAAACGATATAATCCCCGGCTTAACTCTTGGATGACTGAAGATCATAAGGATTATATCTGCCAGTTCCGGAATTTTTTTATCGATAGGCGCCAGATCAAAGATACCATCAGTACCACGTATAGAAATTGAGCTTAATTTTCCAGCACTTAAGCCTTCTATTATATCCGTTCCAATCATAGAGAGATTCTGACCAATTGTTAGAAACAAAGAGTCAGAAATCCTATTTGATAAAGCTGATGCCAATATTGTACCATCTCCTTTTATTAGTGCTGAAGCTTCAATAAATTTATCTAGATTTAAAAGTTGTGCTAAAATCTCGTTCATACTAGCGGGAGCTATTTTTTTTCCCGCCTCTTTAATTTTTGAGTGTGTAGGCTTTGATATTTCTTCTTTTGAAACAGATATATTTTTTGAAAGAACAGCTAAAACATCTAACATATCCTTTTCTAACTGTTTTTGTTTTACCAATGAATCATCTGGTTTTAAACCTTTAATTTTCGATTGAACGCTAAGATCTTTTTCTAATTCTTTTTTTGGAGGCCCATAAACACTTTTAGATGCAATAATTGACCCATCAAAAGGTTTGGGAGTTATTTCTTTAAGAAATTCTTTTTTTCCAGTTTCAACTTCCTCAGAAGTCTCAGTTGGAATTTTAGTTAAATCACTTTTTAAACTCTCAGTTCTAATAATTTTAGGGGGAATCGCAGTATTTTCCGGAGTTTTTTGTTTTTTTTGAAGTTTAGGAATTTCCTGTAATTCTAATTGATTTGGTTTTTCATGTTTTTTTACTTTTGGGGCAAAAAATCCTGCTTCTCTGTTTATATAAGGTATGTTTTGGTTTGGTTTTTTACTTTTAACAGTTTTATCGGCAGTACTATTATTTGCGGATGAAACTATTTGCTTTTCCTGGCTTTTTGAATTGGTTGTTGGTATTCGAATTCTTGAAGGTTTCGCTGTTACAAGTAGTAAAGCACCGCACTTTCTGCAAAACCTACTAGTCTCATCGGTGTTAATGGCACCACAGTTGCTGCAAATTATCATAGTCTTCTAATTTAAACCTTTTCTTAATACCTTCAATATAATAATACAATTTTATTAATTTACCCATAATAAAAGATGAATAAAAACAGATCATCTATTTATATAAAATTTCAGTTAATAAGTTTATCAGAGCATTGAAATCTTCTCTATTAATTTCGGGATTATCTTTTGAAATTAATAAATAAAAGGGCTCAACTTCCTCGTTTAAGGAAAATTTTCTAAATAGAAAATATTTTCCATGTCTTTGTATAATCATTTTGTCTTCATTATTAATTTCCGTTCCTTCTGTATAATCGAAGCTTGTATTTAAACTTAAAAAGTAAGGGGTCGATGCAAGTAATATATCTTTCATGTTCTCGTCTCTGTAAAACCAACCTATAATTAATGAATTTGAATCTATAACTGCTATTCCCTCTGCATTTGATTTAATTCCAAATTCGTAAATAGTGTGTTGAATTAAGTCTGTTTTAGGATATAACATTAATAAGATTTCCGACATAGCACTAATTACGGTCGATATATTATAAATGGTGGTGTTACGGAAGTAAAATTTATTATAATTCGGAATACCGAGTATTTTATCTCTTAAATATAACACAAGCCTATCTATTTCTTCATAGCTATTTCTAGTTAAAGCAGGGTCATACTTATGGAAAAATATAAAAATAGGTGGCTCAATTTCGAGCTTTTTAAATTCTTCTATGACATCGCGGAGATAACTTAAGGATTCTTGAATTCTCTGTTTGTTGCGTATGTCAATTACATAAATTAAAACCTCAGTTTCCGCAAAATATTTGGTTGGATTTTTTAAGTACGCGATTCTATATGTTTGCTGACCTCCAAGATCCCATTCGCTAATAGTTTTACCTAAAAACTCGAACATCCTTCGTTGTGCGCCCTTTGTTGGTTCAATGTTAGCAATTTTAGAAAATTCTCTCTGAAGGGCTAATATAGTGGATGTTTTTCCTGCATTATCGAGGCCCGTGAATAAAATTTTGCTAGTCTCTGGCTTCTCTTCTCTTAAGTATTCCAAATTAATTTCATCCCTATTTGGTTATAATGCAATTAATATTACTCTAAAAATTAAAAGTAAATGATATTTTATAATTATTTTCTAACTATCTATTTTGAGATAATCATTTCAACTTTGATTATTCCTATTTCAAACCGACAAACTATTTATATATTATATCTCTTAACATTTGAATAAAAGCTCGAAAATCTTTATTACTGAAATAAAGATCCCAAGGATTATCACCCTTAACTATGAGAAGATAATAAGGTGTACCACTTTCTTTTAATAAAATTTCTTTAAATAAAAAATATTTCCCAAATCTATGAACTACCATCTGATCTTGATTCTTTTGGTCAACTCCTTCTAGCTGAAAGCTGTCATTTAATGTCAAGAAATATGGCATAGCCCTTGTGAGAATCTCACCCGTCTCATGATCTCTAAAGAAAGATCCAATGATGAGGGAGTTTTTATCTAGAATTACAATTCCTTCACAATTTAATTTGATGGCAAATTCTT
>CAZRKO010000075.1:2224-7658 GCA_964600445.1 uncultured archaeon | reverse complement strand
TGATGAAGCACAACGGTGCATTAATTGTTGCCCGTGATGCTGTAGATGAATTGGTTGATTGGATGGGAACTAGTGCTGAAAAAATAACTAAAAGCGCATTAGTTTTAACCAAACACGGCAAGAGAAAGAAAATCACTCGAAACGACATTTTACTTGCCATTAAATACTTCAAGTAAAAGGACTGGAGACTAATAAGAAAATTAGAAAAAAATTGATAAGTATTTAATTAATAAAATTAAAATTCTTTTTTTTTTCCTTATTTATTAACACCTATTTGTTTATTATAAAAAATATTAATTTAAACAATAAATCGTTTTATTACAATACAAGAGTATAAATTGATAGCAATGTCATCAAGTAACCCTTATATTCCCGCTAACGTTAGATTGGAATCATCTAAAGTAAAAATCTGGCTTTTATTATTGATTATATCAGCCATATATGCGGTTATTGTATTAGTAATCATAACATCTAAGAATATACCCGATTCAGTAATGCTATACACGATTTATAGTTATGCTATTATTGCACCACTCTTTACGTATTTGATATGGCTGTTGCTATATCATTGGAATGCCAAAAAATGGCCCCAAAATGAAGAAATGTTCGGAGGAAGGCGCCGATATTTAATATTATTTTTTTTAATGGGAGTTTGTGTCATAACTTGGGCAGCCTACTGGAATACAGGGATTTTTACCGTTTGGTTGGTGATCGCAGTATTCTATTTTGCTTTTACGGGTAATGAATTAGGTGCCTTAGTTATTTTTGCAGTAGGGGCTTATGCGATTACGCCGGCATTAGTGGAAGAGTTCAATAAATCCCTTCCCTCAATTTTAGCTTTTTTTGTAGTATTACAAAGGGGCAATAATTCTGAGAATAAAAGAAAAGGTATGCTTGGAAATGAATTGAACGGCTTCCTAATTGGGATATTGATCGGATTGGCCTTCGAGAGTATAGAAACGGCGAGCTATATAGCATCCACCATTTTAGCAGGCGGTGCCCCATTGGACGTATACCTTCAGGTTACCCTAAGAAATTGGGGGCCGATTCATATATTAGGGGGAGCATTAGGAGGGTATGCTGCGGGGAAGGCGGAAAGATTACGGTTTGAGCTCGGGGAAGAAAATTTACCCGTGAGGCTTCAGATAAAAAAATTCTTAAAAATATTTATCCCGATATGGCTTATCCCTGTTAGTTTACATTTTTTATGGAATAGTTCGGGCGTTTGGATATACCTTATTTTTCTTGCAATTAATAATCAAAATGAAGGGACGTTTATTTTGGCAATAATCATAACCCAACTAGGGCTGGCTGTGATATCCTACATATTTCTATTTATTTTTTACAAGCGCGCTCAAAAAGCGGCCGAAAATACATTTCGGTGCCCCGAAACGGGAATGGTCGTTGCCCGTCAAGGTGTTATTTGCAGCACTTTGAGCGATATAAAAATTAAAGAGGCAAGGATCCTTACCGAAGAGAAAACAACCGAGGTTTATAATTACTGTCCTAACTGCGGCATTGCCATAGGTCCAACGTATAATTATTGTACGAACTGTGGGGTCAATTTTGATCAATTAAAAAAGAAAAAATCAATACGATTAAAGCTTTATGAAGGGTATACAATAGCATTATTAGTAATTTCGATAATCGCAGGAATTTCATTTATAATTTATAGTTTACTTCTTTTTATATTAGTATTATTCATCATAGGTCCTATTGCATGGGTGTTGTTTTTTACCCAATCAATTTATGAATTAATATGTGCTGTTATAATTATATATGCTGCTTTTACCCTTCTAAAATTAAGGAAAAATTATAACGGAAAAAAAAGTATGTGGAGCTGGTTGTTTTTAGTTTATAATTTGATAGGTATGATAGGGGCATTATTTATTATGGGTATATTTTTAATTATTAATGCGGGTATTTCGATTATTATCGGTGAAACTCAGCTTCTCCTTTTCCAATTAATTTTAATTCCAATTTTGATTTTTGGAGGAATTAATATCACTGTTTTTCTCATATTAATGTTAAAAAATGAGAAAAATGTGTTATCATACCAGAGATGGTATTAAAAATCTAATTATACTTATTTTTTATTTTAAGCGTAAAAATTAATATTCGCTATTTAATTTCCACTATTATTATTAAATATATATTCTAATTTACGTTTAAATAGGGATTTATATTAAGGTTCACGATAAGTTTCAAGGGATACTTGAAAGAGTTTTTTTTAAAGGAGAATCAACCGAGCGGAGCCGAAAAATAACATTTATTCTCGGTAATTTGTTCTTAATGATCTTTTTATATACTATCATAATCATGCTCATTTTATATAACTGGACGGGCCAATTACATGAAGAAGGAACTGGGTATAGACTAGATTTTCTTGGTGAGAATTATATTCCATTTATCCCTGAAATGGCTATTTTTTATGTTTATCTTTTCTACCCTATGGTCGTCTTAACAATGATTTATTTCGCATTTATCAAAGAGGAAAAAGGATATGCTTTAGGATGGTCTATAGTGATAATGAATGCCATCGCAACTATTGTTTATATAATATTTCCAGTTTCAACTTACTGGTGGAGGCAAGAGCTATTAGCTAATAGAATTGAAGGCAATTTTTTTGCGGATACGATGTATCTTTTTTTTGAAAATGAAACATCATTTAATTGCGTTCCAAGTATGCATGCTGGAATGGCAACCATATGCTTTTTTACTTGGTATCAGTATTATAAACTAAACCCAGAATCTCGGACAAAAATATTAGCAATAACCACTTTTATTATCGCTGTAGGAGTTGTTTTGTCAACTTTATTTGTAAAGCAACATTATATCATTGATGAGATTATTGGTGTATTATTGGCTTATATAATAGGACGATTGGTCTTTCATAAATGTGAAAGTTGGAAATAATTAAGTTTAATATCTTTTCATATGAGCTAAAATGAAGGAAGTATATCCTGGCATTTTTATAATAAAGGAAAAAGGAGTCATTAAATTGAGAAAGCCTCCTGTAAATATTTATGTATTAGCTGGAAATAAAGACGGCTTAATTTTTGATGCGGGATATGGAGATAAAAAAACAATTAAATATGTTATTGAAGAAATTGAAGAGATTAAAGCCCTATACAAATCGCAAAATAAAGAATTTAAGTTAACACGTATTTTACCGAGCCACACTCATCCAGACCATATTTCTGGGTTATATCAATTGAGAAATTATTTAGAACTTAAAGTGATTTTAACAAAAAAAATGGCTGAAATCATTAAAAACAAGAAGACTTATAGAAGCTTTCGCGAAGCAGATCCCGAAGAAGATTTATTCCTTATTAAAAAATTTTGGAGTCGTACTAAGACTAAAATTAAAGATTTTTTTCATTGGTTTTTTTATAAATTCGCCTTTGGTATTAAATTTATAAGTAATCCTGATGAGCTTATTGGGGATAATACGGATATTTTGATAAATAATGAAAGCTGGAAAGTAATTCCTTTACCTGGCCATGCGATCGACCACATTTCCCTTTATAATAAAGAAAAAGGAATATTATTATCTGGAGATAATGTTATAAAGAACGTGACAACCTGGATAGGTCCCCCTAATTCCAACATAGAATCATATGTAAATTCTCTTGAAATGATTAAGAAGTTACCTAATCTTAAATTGTTATTGGCAGCTCACGGCAGACCTATAAAAAAACCTATTCGACGGGTAGAAGAAGTTATAGTCCACAGAAAGGAACGTACTAAACAAGTTATTGGGATTGTTAAGAAATATCCAGAAAAGGGGATAACTCCAAAGGAATTAATTGAAGAATTATATCCTCAAGGAGCTAAAATAATACACCGAATTGGTCGTGGTTGGGTCTGTCTTACGTTAAAAATGTTAGAAGAGAAAAATCTGGTAGTGCATGTTCAAGAGAAAAAGAAGATAAAATTTTATCCTACAAATAAATTATAATTACAAATATAATTATCCTTTAGAAATGTAAGCTATAAAATTATATGATTAGTGGGTTTTTAACAAATTGGATGCATTATCATAAACCCATATAGCCGCCATAACTGTGTGAATTTGCTACTCTTTTATAAAAATAAAATCACAGTTATGGCATTTTAATTTTTTTAATTTACATTTATTAATTTATGTTTCTTTATATTTTATAGCGAACTTTTAAAACAATTTGGATGTTAAGATATGGCAATGGAAATTCAAGAGATCTCTAAAATTGCTGAGAAACTTATAAAACAAAAGAATTTTAAGGGGGCGTTAAGCTTCCTAAAAAAGACCTTAGAAAAAGATTCCAATAACTCAGAAATTATGATTATGTTGGGATTTGTTCATTCTCAATTAAATTTTAAGGAAATGTCCTCAGAAGAGGTTGCTAAACTCTCAAAAAAAGCCCTGGATTTGAATAAAAAATCTCCGTTAGTAATGAAATATTTAGGAATTTTGAATTTTAATAGAAAAGAGTACGATAAAGCAATTAGATGCTATAACAAGGCTATTGATTTAGATCCGAATAATGCTGAGATATGGTTTGGAATGGGGAGAACTTATCATGAAAAAAATAAAATTAGTAAAGCTATTGAAAGTTATACTAAAGCTGTTGAGTTAGACCCAAATTTAATAGATGCTTGGAATTATTTGGCAAGCATATATGAGTTAAAAAATGATGATGGCAATGCGATAATTATTTATAAAAAACTTATTTCTCTAATACCAGATTCTACAGAAGATTCTACCGAAGAGGAGGTTTATGATAAGAAGATTGAATATAATAAAAACATACTTTCGCTAGATCCGTACAACTTAGACGCTTGGGAAGGCTTGGCAATAATATACGAGGCAAATAAAGAATTTGAAAAAGCACTTGTTTGTTATGAAAAAGCTACGGAATTGGCCCCGTATGATATTGATTTATGGATAAATGTAGGCAATCTTTACGTTGCTAAAAAAGAATATGAAGCAGCGATAGAGTTTTATGAAAAAGCTATTAATTTAGCCCCAAACCATGCTATAAGGAAGAATATCCCATTAATTAAAAGTTATAAGAAGGTTCTTGAAGTACAACCCGATAATGTTAATCTATGGATAAATATGGGCTATGCTTATGAATATCGAAGCCAATATGATGAAGCTGTAAATTGTTATGAAAAAGCCCTCCAGATTGACCCTAATAATGCGTTAGCAAGATATAAATGGATGGAAGCACACGAAGAAGCACACGAAGAAAAAAAAAATAAAAGCTAAGATTTAGCTTTAACGAATTATTAGTCTCAATAGAAATATTTTTTTAATGAATTTATATTAACTTAGATTTCTTCTAAATTTAAATCTATATATTCATAAATTCTCTTTTCGAATCTCTTTAGACATTAGTAAGATAACATCAAATTTTAAAAATTCCACACAGATATACCTTTTAAATTT
>CAZRKO010000075.1:0-2124 GCA_964600445.1 uncultured archaeon | reverse complement strand
TTAGTAAGATAACATCAAATTTTAAAAATTCCACACAGATATACCTTTTAAATTTCGAAGTTTATTTGTATATTTTAAATGAAACTCGATAGTACTCCGGAGTATTTTAATGGTAATTTTTTAAAAAACAATACAATATATTACCGACATTACCAAGATAACATCGTTAAGAAATGCAAGGCCAGAAATAGCTTGGTCGTATTACCTACAGGATTAGGAAAAACAATAATCGGAATTATATTAATAGCTAATGCCCTTGAAAAGTATAATAGTAAAGCAAAAACCATTATACTTGCACCAACTAGACCTCTGGTTTCACAACATAAATCATCTTGCGAGAAATTTCTTGATGTTGATAAAAAAGAGATCTCTTTACTAACGGGTAAAATATCGCCTGAAAAAAGAATCATTGCCTTTATTAATTCAAAAATCATTATTTCTACGCCACAAGTAATTAAAAATGACGTAATGAGGGGACGATACGATTTAAGTCAAGTAGCGTTAATAATTTTTGACGAGGCACATAGAACTAGAGGCAATTATGCCTATAATTTCATTTCAAATGAATATATTAACACATGTTCAGATCCCTTAATTTTAGGTTTAACAGCATCTCCGGGAAAAGATTTTAATCGCATTCAGCAGCTGTGTGACAATTTATGTATAGAAGAAATTGTATTTAAATCGCATGAGGATGAGGATGTAAAACGTTATATTTATGATATCGATACTTTTATAGAAAAAGTGAACTTACCAATAAAATATCTTGAAATTAGTGAAATCTGGAATGACTTATTTAAAAAATTTTTAAGGTTTTTTATTGAAAGAAATCTAATTAGTCCCTATAAAAAGTATTACTCAAAACTAGATTTCTTGAGGATTTGCCATGATTTAACTCTATCTTTAAAGTATGACAAATTCTACAATTCGGATATTTTTGATGAAGAATTCGCAGAACAGCTGTATTATCAATCACCTAAGATAATTGATCTTGTTAAAGAGAAAAAATTAAATATTCAATCTATATTCTCTTATAGCTCTAGTTGTATTTCATTACTTCATGCTAAAGATTTATTGGAAACACAAGATATTACCCTTTTCAGATCGTTTTTAGAAAAGATTTCCTATAAAGCAGGACAGGATATTTTATCTGCTAAAAGGATTACCAATTCGAAGCACTTTGAGTTTATAAATTCCTTATTCAAAAAAAGAGAGTATTCAAATTCATATCACCCTAAAATAAATAAACTAATCTCTATTATTAAAGAAGAATTAGAATTATTTTTTAATAAAAAGATAATTATATTTACCCAATACAGAAAAACAGCAGAATTATTGAAAAAGAAATTAACAAATGAGTTTTCCGATTCCGAACAACTCAAAATCGAAAAATTCATAGGACAAACAACGAAAGTGGATGATTTTGGTTACTCCCAAAATGAACAAATTAAGATTCTAAATGAGTTTAGAAGAAATAATATAAATATATTAATAGCAACCAGTGTTGCTGAAGAAGGATTAGATATCCCAAATGTTGATGCCATAATTTTCTATGAGCCAGTTCCATCAGAGATTAGGTTGATTCAACGACGAGGAAGAACCGGGAGATTTTGTAATGGACGATGTTATATTTTAATGACTACTGGAACCGTTGATGTTCCTTTTCATATAGTATCTTGTAGAAAAGAAAATGATATGAAATATGTATTAACAGAAGCTAAACAATTAGAATTATCTAAAGGTTTAAATCGTAGAAGTATTAATTTTTCCCCTGCTATGGAATGCCATTCTGAGTTTGATCTCATAAAAAATTTTAAAGAAAGAAGAAATCAAGAAAAAGAGATTTTAGCGAATCGCTCAATTGAAGAAATTATTTCTCAAATAGATAATTTTTCTAAAACTTCTGAATTTAAACAATTAAAAGATTTCGGAGTAACTTTTTATTCAGATATTTCTATAATTGATCATTCAAGAATGAGAAAAAACATTCTTAAAATGAAAGGAAAGAAAAATGAGAAAGTTAGACGGCACAAACAATATTTAAACCAGAATGTAAAAACTCTAATTAATATTGCTCAGTATACTGAAAATGGAATAACTGAATTCTCAAAATTTCAAGCTCTT
>CAZRKO010000074.1:0-7673 GCA_964600445.1 uncultured archaeon | reverse complement strand
TTCAATATTTTATTCCATCAACCATTAAAGTGAAAGTTAATATCAGTAAATTTGAGGATCAATTTATCAATCTTGAACCGAAACGAATCTTAGTAAGAGGATTCGGGGCAAACGTGACTCAAAAGATTTTTTTCAGACTCGATATATTAAGAGTTATTGAAGAATATGGAATTAGATTAATTAATTCAAGGGATTCCTTAGAGATTGCTAGTGATAAATTTTTAACTTCTGTCTTTTTGGAAAAGCATAATATTCCAACCCCCAAAACAATAATTTGTGAAGATCCACATGATGCGTTACAAATGTATGAAGAACTTGGAAGGGACGTAATTATAAAACCCCTATTTGGTTCAAAAGGTATTGGAATCTCTCGATTAAATGATAGGGGATTTGCAGAAAATGTAATACTTACTCTAGGACAATTAAACGAAGTTTTCTATCTACAGGAGTTTATTGAACATTATAACCGAGATATTAGGATATTTGTTATTGGAAATGAAGCGATTGCTGGCATGTATAGGGTAAGCGATAATTGGAAAACAAATGTGTATGCTGGTGCTGAAGTAAAACCAATAGAACTTACAAGTGAATTAAAAGAACTGGCGGTTAAATCAGAGCAGGTTACTAAAACTGAAATCTCCGGCGTAGATATATTAGAAAGCGAGGAGGGGTACTATGTAATAGAAGTAAATTCAATTCCCGGATTTACAGCTTTACAAAAAGTTACTGATATTAATATTCCTGAAAAAATAATATCGTATTTTTTGGAGAATGTAAAGGATTAGAGGGTTAATTCGTAATAAAAAAAATTGAGAAATTTTGTTATTTTACATATTTTACACAAGATCGTCAATAAGAGCTAAAATAAAAGCAATAATAAGCAAAACGCAGGCAACAATGCCACCCCCAAAGATTAATAATAATATCGCTAAAATCAGAAATGAAATCCAATGAAACGGGACAATTTCATTCCTGGTTTTTGTTTGCTTTCTTAAGCCGCATAAAATTGTTAAGACAGAAATAACAATCCCTACTAATAAAATAATTATGAAAGACGTTCCCCACCAATGAGGTATAATTGTGGGAATGCTTGAAATCCCTGCTAAGGTTAAAATCTGGGTTAATAGACCGATAATCCCTCCTAGTATAATAAACACTTTGATAAGAGTTTCGTATTTGTATTTCTCTTTTTCCGCCATAAAATATCATCTTCCTTTTTTTTAGGTACTAGATATAAAAATATTAGAATATAAAATAATATTGTTTTTCTTTGCGGAGGAGGAGGCAAATATAAAAGATCTTCAATAGATATGATTTAATCTTCTTAAAACTTATAAGGTATTTGATTTCCATATATTAATATACAAAAAAAATATGAGGATTTGATAAAATTGAAGGATTTTAAAGATAAAGTGGCGGTTATTACTGGCGCGGCAAGTGGAATCGGCCGCGGAATTGCCAATAGGGCAGTTAAAGAGGGCATGAAAGTTGTTTTAGCCGATATAGAGGCAGGGGCATTATCTCACGCGGAAAAAGAATTGAAGTCTTCTGGAGCAACTGTATTGTCAGTATTGACAGATGTTTCGAAAGCCGAAGATATTGAAAGGTTAGCACAAGAAACAATTGATACGTTTGGGGAAGTCCATTTATTATGTAATAATGCGGGCACTGCTCCATATGGCATGACTTGGGAATGTTCTCTTTCCGATTGGAAATGGATAATGGATGTAAATTTATGGGGTGTGATTCATGGTATCCGGACCTTTATTCCCATCATGCTTAAGCAAGATACTGAATGTCACATCGTAAATACGGCATCTCTTTCTGGTCTAATGGCGAATGAGATTGGACAGGGAATGTACATTGTAACGAAATATGGAGTTGTGGGCCTTACTGAGGTTATCGCTAAAGAACTCTCCTTATTAAAATCAAAAATTAAGGTTCATGCTCTTTGTCCAGGAATGGTCAAAACGAGAATTGTTGATTGCGAGCGAAATCGTCCAGCTGAATTATGTGATGATATTACTGAACAAATAGATCACCCTGAATTGGAACCAATTTGGGAAGCGATACTTGGATTAGGTGAGGCGGGAGAATTACCTGATAAAGTAGGTGATATTGTGTTTGAAGCAATTAAGGAAGATGTTTTTTACATTTTGACAGATACAAAACTGTATTATAGAAGAATGATACAAACCCGAAATGAGGAAATCATGGAGGCATATAAACAAAATAAACAAATTCATAAATCATTAGAAAAGATTTCTTAATTTATTTAATCCTTTATTGATTCTTAATATAATAACAAAAAAGGCGTCAGAAAAATATGAAAGAATTTAAAGAAAAAGTGGCAGTTATCACCGGTGCCGCAAGTGGAATTGGTCGAGGTATAGCTAGGAAAGCTGTCAAAGAGCGTATGAAAGTGGTATTGGCTGACATTGAAAAAGAGGCTTTAAATCAAACTGAAGAAGAATTAAAAACATCAGGAGCAGATGTAATATCAGTATTAATTGACGTTTCAAAATCCGAAGATATTGAAAGATTAGCCCAAGAAACACTCAATGCGTTTGGAGAAGTCCATTTATTATGCAATAATGCCGGGGTTGGCGTTCCAGGACCTATTTGGGAGGGCACTTTACCCGATTGGGAATGGATAATAGGAGTAAATTTATGGGGTGTAATTCATGGGGTTCGAACTTTCATTCCTATAATGCTTCAGCAGGATAATGAATGTCATATCGTTAATACTTCATCCATGGCTGGATTATTACCTGGAGGTGAGAGACTTGGAATTTATGGTGTCACTAAGCATGGAGTAGTTGCACTTTCTGAGAGTCTACGAGCAAGTTTTGGGCAATTAGGAGCTAAAATTGGTGTTTCAGTTCTTTGTCCTGGAATTGTAAACACCAAAATTGTTAATTGCGAAAGAAATCGTCCAGCAGAATTTTGTGATCCAGATTATATGAATAAAGATCGGTTATTATTATTTGAACCAAGCATGGAAAGATATAAAAAAAATCATCCCGAAACTGAACAATATATCGATCTGGTTTTAGAAATGTACGAAAAAGGAACCTCACCAGATCAAGCAGGCGACGTTGTATTTGAAGCGATCAAGAATGATATATTTTATATTTATACAGAACTCGGATTAATGTGGAAGAAAGGTATGAAAACTCGGTTTGATGGAATTCTGGAGGATTATAATCAAATTAGATACATATTAAGGGATTTAAAATCCAAATAATTTGTTTTAGCAAATAGTACTTTAACTAATCCTGCTTCAATACCAATCCCGTAATTATACAATATTTATATTATAATATGGAAAATACTTTATTAACTAAATTTTAAATTCAGAATTCATTTAGGGTTTTAATGAAAAAAGCCTATAGGTTTATAATAATATTCTTATTCTTTATTTTAAGTTGTAGTTCCCTTTCATTTTATTTTTATTGTAAAAGGACTTTTGTATATAATTCTATTGAAATTGCCTTTAGCCGCTTTTTAATGCTCATGCTTTTTAATTTTTTTTTCTTTTCTTTTATCTTTTTACTAAATTTTGAATATTATAAACGAGTTTTCAAATATGTACTGCTTTTTATGGTACTTACTTGGGTTTTTATATATGTCACGGCATTAATTCCATCTTCACGTTTGTTTTGGAGTTTTTGGGAAATTATTACATTAATATCTTTTTCGATGATTGCTCCAGGATTGATTGTCTATATTGTTTATGATATAAAAAAAATCACGGCTAAATTTGAAGCTGCCACAATTTTAGGAAAATATCATTTACATGAGGGATTTGTTGGCATTATTTTTCTCATAATAGGTTTTTTTTTATTGGGATTACGATCATCTTTACTTTTTTTAAGCCATCCATATTACAGAAGATCAAGCTTAATTCTATTATTTGTTCAAATTCTCTCATTCATATTCCTTTATTTAGGAAGCTTTTTTTTCTTCCGAGATTGGCGAGATATAATTCATTTGAAATTTATAGAAATTAAATCTAATTCAGAAAATAATCTTCAACCTGCTCAAACCTCAGTTTTTAATCACATAACAAAAGAGGATCTGAATTTTTTTAAAATACCTAAGTTAATAATATATCCCCTTGGAATGTTATTAACTATCTTTTCTGTAAATATGGTTATTTATGGGACTGATTTCTTACCATATCAAATATTTAATATAACTGACGAATCAGTTATTCAATTAGGTTATCTTATTTGCGTTATAGCTGGAGGACTAATTGGTATTGATTGGTATAGAATTTTTAAAATATTTTATCCTGAGTTTTATGAAAGAATTGAAAAAGAGATAACCCGTATAAAACATAAGAGATTATAGGAGGAATTGATTAAACTCCTTTCTTAAAATCTGGTACATTTTATTCATGGGTAAACCTATAACATTCGAAGAGGACCCCTGAATTGACTCGATAAAAAGACTTGCTCTTTCTCTAAGAGAATAAGCACCAGCTCTTCCTTGCCATTCTCCAGTCTTAATATAACCCCATATTTCTGTATCGGTCAAATCTAAAAATTTTACTGAAGTAGAATCATGATCCATTATGATTTTAGGATTATAAGTCTCTGTAACAACAATTCCGGTAATTAAATTATGTGACTTACCGGCTAATTTCTTTAAAATTCTAAATGCATGCTCCTCATCTTTAGCCTTTCCTATAATTTCACCATTTAATTCTACGATAGTGTCAGCCGCTACAATAATAGCGTCTTTGTTCTCTTGAGCTAATTTTTCTTTTGCCTTTAGTGCTTTTGCATTCGCTAATTGCTTTACTAATTCAATAGGATTAGAATTCTCTTTTTTATATTTATCTTCATCCACATTTGTTATCAAAACTTCAAATGGAAGTCTCGCCCCTTTAAGAATCTTCCTTCGGTCCAAGGATTTAGAAGCTAATACGATATTTTTCATAATTAATTAATTTTTTTTAGCAAATTTTATTTATAGTTTCTTACCTTTTAATCTCAGATTTATTCATTTATTTCATTAATTAATTTATTAGTGGTCAAATGTTTATTAGCATTTTCTATATTTGGTTTTTATTACTGTTAGCTTCTTATTTTGCTATCCTTTTTGGATTTTTGTATTTTTCTTATAAAACAGATATCCTCAATAACATTTTAAGCGTTGGAGCTTTATTTTTTGTATTTATAAATGTACTCTTATTCCTTATATTAATGGTGCAGGATGAGGATCTTCATCAAGAAACGTTACCACTCTTCACATTCACTCTTCTATTGCCTATTGTATTAGTTGGTGCTACAATACTCATATCAACAGCATTAGTGGGTTTGTTTAGATTAACTGCGAAAGAAAAAGATATAAGTAAATTTGAGAATAGAATGGAAAATAAATTAAAAGAACTGAGTAAAATAAAAAAAGACATTATGAGAAAGATAAACCATGTATTAATTTTTATAGGTCTTGTTGGTGTTTGGTATATAAGTTATGATACGGTGAGAGGTTATGCCAAAAATGATGATAACAATAAAAATATAAAGATCGACCCAGACACAACCAACATGCTTTATTTGTATTTCAGAATATTGACAAAACCAAAATCTATTGAAAATATTATGCTTTCATTGCAATGGTTCTACTATGTGTTATTTTTCTTCTTCTATATCTTCTGCATCATAATGCTTGTAAATGAGCTTACGCGAAAAACAAGATACCTAGCATTCCCTTTTAATATACTCCCAATTTTAATAATGTCTGATGAGGAGAAACAATCCTATTGTACTTATCTTTATTTTAGCATAGGGCAAATGTTCGCCGCATTTTTATGTCCACCGATGGTTTTTTTTGCCATTCTAGGAATGAGTTCTATAGGAGATTTAATGACAAGCCAAATTGGAATACGATACGGAAAAAGGCATATCTCATGGAATCCTAATAAAACATATGAAGGGACAATAGCAGGGACCATAACTTGTTTTATAATATGCGTAATTTTCATAGGACCATTTTATGGATTGCTTCTGGCTGGAGCATTTATGATTTTTGATATGATTACTAGTAAACCAATCAAATTATCAGATAATTTACTAATTCCAATAGGATGTGCTATTATATACGTAATCGTTCGTTATGCTTTAGATGTAGATTATTTTTCGGTAATTTTACAATTTATTTAAGAGAGTCTTAGTAAAAAGAGAAAGAAAAATTTATATTTTTTTAAACTTAACCTCATATAACATTTATTATTCCATTAGAGAGTATTTTTTTTTAACAGCAAAATGAGCAAAAAAGTAAATTCAGAAAACGGAGAAACTCCAAACGACGATGAGGATAAAGTTACCTCTAAAGACGATAAATCTGATTCTATTGATTTAGATTGGATTTTTGATAAAGGTTGGTTGAGAACAAAGAAATAGCACAATGAATTCCACAACTTTTAAAACAACTTTTATAAATGTAAGGTCATACCTGGAGGTAAATAATCTTTCCAATACCGATTTTTTATATAATCTGGTAATTCCATAATTTGTCACTACATAATCGTTCTTTTATTAAATTTTTGAATTTCATATTATTTCGTTTTTAGAATTTAAAAAATTTTGCAATATATAATTCCTTTTTCTATTTTTACTTCTATTATCGAATAGATGTTTAGATCTAATTTTTCACAAGGTTTAGAAAATAATCAACAACTTGTTTTTCTAAGATAATATTATTTAGTTTATTAATGTGAACGATTCCAGTGGGACAGGTAATATTAATTTCAGTAAGATAATCCCCGATCACATCAAATCCTACAAAATGAAGTCCATTCTTTAAAAGAAATTCTGAAACGGAATTAACTATTTCCTTTTCAAGATCTGTGATGGTTGTTTTACGAGCAATTCCCCCTTGTCCTAAATTGGCTAAATAATTATTTTTTAAGGGTTCTCGTAAAACCGCTCCGATAATCTTTCCCCCTAAAACAAGAATTCTCTTATCTCCAATTTGTACATCTGGTATATATTCTTGAATCATAACTGGGGTTGTAAAATTCTTAGTGTAGGCTTTTAATAATTTTTTGGAATCCTCGTCGTCTTTAGTAATCCATTCAACAGAACGTCCTTGATAAGAGGCTAGCGATTTAAGGATAAATCCGTCAGAGTGGCCCTTTAAAAAATCTTTTATTTGAAGTTCACTTGCAGTCACCATTGTATCGGGAATGTACTCTAAAAAAGGTAAAATTATTAATTTTTCATTGAAATCACGTAATGCTTGGGGAGAATTAATAACTAATGATTTTGAAAGGGATAATAATTCTGTAGCATAATGGAATGCAATATCATATGGTGGATCTTTTCTCATAAAAATAATATTAAACGAATCTAAAAGAGAAATATTACTCTGTCCGAGATCATAATATTTGTCAGTAAGAAAAAATGATCGTGATATACAGCTTACTTGATTTTTATAAAATAGATCTTGAACCGTGCAATAAAATACTTCAATTCCTTGACGAAAAGCCTCTTTCATTATAGCATAAGTCGAATCAGTTTCATAATTTAATTCTTCAATGGGATCGATTATAAATAGCCATTTCATAATATCACAGTCCAAGCATGGTTTGCCTATGCTCAAAAGCAATAGCGAGATCTGCAACCATCGTTAACATAGCATATAGTGAAAATTTGCCATTT
>CAZRKO010000073.1:0-7836 GCA_964600445.1 uncultured archaeon | reverse complement strand
TTTTTTATTTTAAATTAATTACTCTTTAATATGTCTGAAACTGAAAAAAAGGAAGATCCAAAAGTAACCTTAGCTAATGAAATTATGAATGAAGAAGAATTAACTGGTAAGCCTACAATGAATAAAATATTAGAAATCATTGCTCTAATTGGAACTGATAAAAATAAAGTTAAAGATGCATACTCGCAATATAAAAAGAAAGAAAATTTTGCCAATGATATAATGGAAGAATTAGGTATAAAAGGAAAATCAACAAGAATAAAAGTTATGAGAATAATGGATATGGTAGGTTGGGATAAGAAAAAGATTAAAACCAGTCTATTGCGATCTACTATAACATCTCGGATAGAACATAATTAGAAGATGTGATTTTACTTTTTTACTTAGTTTTAAAAAAAGTAAATTAAGAATTGTATATGTTAAAATATTAAACTGCAAAGTTTGTAAAAAATTAAGAGCTACTTGCCTTGCTAGATATTGAATTGTTTCGAAATAATTTAGACAAAATAATTGCGTCGGAGAAGAAGAGATTTAAAGATCCTTCCAATGCAGAAATGGTTTCAGATTATGATAACAAATGGAGGGAAAGTTTACAACAATTAGAAGAATTAAAGAAAAAAAGAAATGAGATCTCAGTTAACATAGGAAAGTATAAAAAGACAGGAGACAAGAAAAATGCGGAGGAAGCGATAAAAGAATCAAAAGAAATTAAAAGCAGGATTGATATTTTAGAAAATTCAAAAAAGGAGTTTTTCGAAAAGCGAGAAAAATATCGTTATATCGTAGGAAATATCCTTCATGAATCTGTACCTATAGCCGAAAGCGAAGAAGATAATCAAATCATCAGAGAGGTTGGAAGATTACCTAAATTTAATTTTTCACCTTTAAATCATGTTCAATTAATTGAAACTATCGATGGAGCAGATACTAAAAAAGCTTCTGAAGTAGTAGGGACTCGATTTTATTATTTAAAAGGTGATTTAGTCCTACTCAATTTAGCTTTAATGAGATTTGCATTAGATTTTCTCCAAAAGAAGGGCTATACTCCGATGTGGACACCCTTTTTTATCAAACACGAAATAATCAAAGCAGCAGCAGAATTGGCAGATTTTGAGGAACAGTTATATAAAATTCACGACGAAGATTTATTTATGATAGCCACTTCAGAACAAACGTTGGCCGCTTACCACTATAATGAGATTATAGATCCGGAAAGATTACCTATAAAATATGCTGGTATCTCATCCTGTTTCAGAAGGGAAGCGGGTTCTCATGGAAAGGATACCTTAGGAATATTTCGAGTTCATCAGTTCGAAAAAGTTGAGCAATATGTATTTTGCAAGCCTGAAGATTCATGGGAAATTCAGGATGAATTAATACAAAATGCAGAGGAGCTTTACAAACAGTTAGAGCTTCCTTTTCGAATTGTGAATATTGCGAGTGGAGAGTTGAATGATAATGCTGCCAAAAAATATGACTTAGAAGTATGGTTTCCTGCTTCTGAAACATACAGAGAATTAGTTTCATGCAGCAATTGTACAGACTATCAGGCAAGAAAATTAAAAATTAGAATGGGTAAGGTAGGATCGAAAGAAGAAAAACAAATTTTACACACATTAAACTCTACAGCAATAGCAACAGAACGAACCATATGTTGTATTTTGGAAAATTACCAGAACGGAGATTACTCAATTACAATTCCAAAAGTCCTTCAAAAATATATGAATGGGAAAAAGATTATTAAATCTATAAAATAAATTTTAATAGGATTAAAAATGGTGGAGATTTCATTAGAAGAATTTGAGGAGTTCTATAAAAATAGACTGAATTCCCAATTTTTTAAAATAAAAAAAGTTTCAAAAAAACTCATTTCTGACATTCGAGATAGTTTAATCGCTATTAAGGTAACTATGGACCATTTTCAGGAATCAGCAGCTCAAAAAATAGATACTAAGGCTCTTCGATCATTAAAACTATTTTATGAGAGGGTTAAAAATTCAATTGAGGATATTGAAATTCCCGAAGAAGAAGATATAACCCATTCAAATCTTAACGATTTGACGAATTCAATTAAAAGGCTTTTTAATACAATTAATGAAATTGCAAGAAAATCACTTCCTAAATTTCAAAAACATGTTCAATCGGAGATAAAGGAACTTAATTACGTCACTAGAAAACTAGGGAAAAAGCAAGGTATTTTAGAACAATTTTTGAGGAGGAAATATCGTGATGTAAAAAGCGCTGAAGATTTACTCAAAAAACTCCCTAAATTTTATAGTTTAAAGGAGAATATTGAACATGCGAAAACAGATTTAGATAATTTTGAGAATGAGTTAAAGGAAAAGGAAGAAATACTTAATAATTTAAACTCTGAAGTACTTAAACTGGAAAAAAACGAGTTATTCAAAGAATTAGATAACAAAGATGATGAGTTATTCCAATTAAGGATAAAAATCAATGAACATTTAGGATTCAAAAAAGCTTTAAAAAAATTAAAATTTGAATTAGAAAAAGACACGATTCATATTACGAATATAGATTTAAATTATTTGAGAGATTTTTTGAAAAATCCCATATCCACATTAATTAAAGAGAGTAAGGATTTACCCAAATTTACCAGTATATTGGTACAACTTAGACATTCCTTAGAAGAAAATAAACTAAATCTTAAGAGTGATACTAAAGAGAAGACCATTGAACATATTAATGCCATTTTCGATGAAAAAACGTTTCAAGAGAGCTTGGAAGAGTTGAAAGAAATCAGAGAAAAAATTAAGGAAATTGAAAAAGGAATCGAAACAGCAGGATTAGCTCAAAAATTAGAATATGTAAAGAATCAGATTTCTATTAATTCGGTAAAATTAGAGCATATTCAAGCCGATCTTGAAAGAAGAAATAAAGATTATTTGAGAAATTTATCTGCACTTAAACAGGAAAGAGAAGATTTCCAAAATCTTATAGAAAACGTAATAGAAGAACCTTTTAAAATAAAGATTTCTTTTGAATTTTAATTAACTACTCCTTTTTTTTGTAATTTTGAAATTTCTATTATCATTTGCACTGATTTTATGTAAAGTTAGTTTTAAATTATTCTTTAAGTACAAATAAGTTTCTGTGCTATGTAAATTCAAAAGTTTTAAGTATTGGTATGCTAATAATAAGTCTTGCTTGATATCGATGTCAAATCCGGCTCTAAACGAGTCATATATCGCGATTTTTTCTAATCCCCTTTTTTTAGCGTTTTTTATCAAGGCAATAAAGGATGGAATATTTGGATTTGAGAAATATGTTGGAATTATATTAGGAGGATTCCTGCCAAGTATAGATACTCCCGCGGAATGTATGGCTGGACACACTACTAATTGGTTTTCTTTCACCAGCAAATTAATTTCATTAAAATTCTTAGAAGATATTAATACTGTATCTAAAAAAGTAAATACAGTTTGTTGAGCATTAAAATTTTTGATTGCAATATTATTTAAATCTGATATGACCTCATCGAAAGTTTTTCTAGGTTTAGTCAGTTTTTCTTTGATTCCAACTAAACCATATTTATCTGCAAGTTCTAATATTTCAGAACCATGACAATATACAATTATATCTTCAAAACATTTTACTTTTGAGAGGGTCTTTCCTAGATCCCTGAACATCGCAATAGTAAGCTCCTTGAGTTGTTCCTTCGAGAAGCAATCTCTTAATCTTGATTTAGTTCTTGACAAGGGAGCCACAGGTATTAATAAAAAACTCATTTTCTAATATAAGGTTTATTTCTTAGGAAAAATTAAAAATTTAAAAATAAGAATTAAAATAGCTATTTAAGCCTTAATATTATTCAAAATTTGAACGGATAGATCTTCAAAAGCCGCATCAACACTTTCATTAAATTTTGCGGATGTTTCAAAATATTTTACACCATATTTTTCTGCTTTAGCTTCAATCTCTCCTGTACTAACTTCTCTTTTTTCTTCTAAATCAATTTTGTTTCCTACAAGAATAAATGGTATATCTCCACTTAACTCTTTCATTTTAGAGATCCAAAAATCTATATCATTAAAAGTCTCTCTTCTATCTACATTGAATACTACCATAGCACCGACTGCCTGTAAGAAATAGTATTCAGTGACGAAAAGCTTGTCTGTCTGCCCGCCAATGTCCCAAAAATAGAGATTAAAGCCCTTTGCTTTAATATCTTCTTTTATTTGAGGATTTATATTAAGTCTATCAATAATTTGATTCAATTCTATTTCTTTAATAAGAAAATTTGCCCCCACAGTTTGTTTATATATATCGCTAAATATGCCATCAACATACCTAGCAAGTAAGCTGGTTTTTCCAACGCCAGCATCTCCAAGGAGTATTACTTTCCCCCTATATGACATATTTTATCCCTTTCATTTTGTTATTTTATTATATTAACTTTTTTGAATATAAACTTGAATTATTTTACATTTTTACAATTATTTTTATAAAACTCACGAATACTGAGCATTTTTTGTTGTTAAAGCGGCTTCTTTAGTTTCAGAACTTATAAAATGCCTAAATAAGTGTTCATAGCCCAAGATTTGGTTTAGTCTCCCATTCTCCAGCCATAGCCCAGAAGTATATTCTGGAGCCTCCATGACTTGATCTAACGTCGTTAATAAAAAGCCTGAATCGACGATTAATAAACCAAATGGAATAACAGTATCTCCTACTATGGAATGGACAGTAATATTTAATTTTAATAATTTTTTTATTTCTTCTTTTATTTCCTCAAAAAATTTTAGAGCTATTACGACTTGAATATCTGAATTAGAAAATTTTTTGTTCCACAGCTCTCTCATGACCCATTCATATCCACCTAATTCTTCCATTAATAAATCGGGAGTAATTATATAAAATATTCTACTTTCTGCCGTAATGATCATCTCTTTCATCTTTTTTCTAATTTTTTCTTTAGAGTTTATTGACCATACCCTTGGTTCATACTCATCTGAACCTATTTCCAATTTGTTTATGGAAGATTCTATTTCGCGTGTTTTATCTATTTTATGAACATATTCTCGGCGAATAGTATCAAATATTTTTTCAATAGGGATTACCTGGTAATTTGCACCCCTTTTTACTGGTTCCTTCTGGATAAAACCTCTTTCAATTAGTCTATTTAATGAATCGTATACTCTTGCTCTATCTACGCCTGAATGTTTTGCGATATCTGCCGGTGATAATACTTTGTATTTAGACAAAGTCAAAAGCACCTTAGAATCGTTCTTCGTGAAACCTAATGATTGAAGAGATTCTCCTATTTCAGATTCTTCCATCTAAATAAAAATACCGATTTTTATATGTTAAATATATAAACTTTTTTATTTTATACTTTTACTTTTTTGAATATGAATTTTGGATTAAATAAATATTTTGTAAATTATAAAATATGATTATAATCATTAATATAGTAGTACAAATTTACCATTATTTAGTAGATAATTAGAAGAAAGTAAATCTTAAGACTATACAAGGATTTTATTCTTATTTAATGAAATTAAGATTTTTTTTTTATAAATTATCTCTACAAACCTAACTAAAATTAAGGTATCGCAGTTTTTAATCTTGATCTCAATTCTTCTTATTGAAGAATTGTTTTTGAAACATTAATAATATTTAAAATCTAAAATACAATAATTTCGGGTATTTACCTCAGAGAATTAAAAAATTGCATTTTGTCGGTTAAATTAATAAAACGAAATGGTTTTCGATCACTTGAATTTGAATAAAATTATTTACTCGATATATTGATTCGAATCATAACATTTATATAATAGAAATGTGTAGTTATTATTAATTATTAATTTAAAAAATCAAAAAAAATAAAAATTTAGTGGAGGAATATAATTATGGCAAAAAAGAAAGCACCTGCTAAGAAAAAATCTGAAGGATACATTGCTAAGGCTCCAATTCGACGATTAATGAAAAAAGAGGGAGCAAATTTAGTAGCAGCTGAAGCTTTAGATAAATTAATTGACTTTCTCGAGACATCTGCAGCAAATACGACCAAAGAAGCTATAACAGTCTGTAAGGCTGACAAAAGGAAGAGAGTAACTGCCGCAGATATTAGAAATGCTACAAGATAAGTGAATTAATATTTAATTAATCTGTATTTTTTTTTTCCCTTTTATTTTTAGGTAGTGGTTTAATTACCCTACATCATTAATTACTTACCGATTCATCCGAATTATTAATTGCTTGCTAAAAAAAATTAAAATCTCTCAAAAAATTCTTTATTCAAATATTTTTTTATATTAGATTCAATTTTTTGTTTCACAGAGTCCAATCCCTCAACCACAATCCTTGATTTACCTATAATGTCAATATATCCTAATTCTTCTCCATATCTAGGAACTATATGAAAATGTAAATGAGGTATACTTGCTCCGGCAATACCCTCGTTTATTCCAATATTATACCCTTTAGGAGAATACAACTCATCTAATAATAACTGAAACCCCTGAATTGCTCTATTAATATGTACAATTTCATCTTTAGTAAGTTCTATGAATCTAAGAATATGTCTATTTGGTACGATCATTGAATGTGCTGGATTATATGGATACAAATTTAAACAAATAAAGCATAAATCATCTTGATATACCTTTAATAATACTATTCTTTCATCATTATCCCTAATAGCACATAAGATACATTCTACATCAGGTTGATCTTTTCCTTGAACGTAATCTAATTTCCCTAATGCTCTAAGCCAGTTTTTAAAAATTTTAAACTCACCAGAAACAATATATTATGAATATAATGAAAAATCTGTCTCAGAAAAATCTTTGGACTTATATAAATCCTCCTCTTTAATTTGTCCTGAACAGTATTGCGCTAATATTATATTACTATATGCAGCACAATTAAATACTTTTCGAATGCTTTTAAATAAAGAATTCTTTGAAATAATTCGATCTTCTTTTAGAAATTTTTGATCACTAATCTCATATCGATAATGATTAACATCAATACGGAAAAATACGTCTTTTAAAAGAAAGAATTTTCGAAGATCCATGAAATAATGTAATTTCTTATCGTTTTTCAATAAATTTAAAGCATTAATGTGTTGATCCGAGATTTGTGTGCCGCTTGATATAATGATTAAATTTTTATTTTTAGGCTTAAAAACAGCCATTATATGGCCTCCTTGACCAGGAGGAAAGGCAAATTGAAATCCAAATTCAAGTTTAGGATCCTTTATTTTTTTTCTTAACAATCCTTCTTCTAACAAATAGTCCCGTATTGTGCTTTCGATTTTTATTCCAGACATTTTCTATGCTATTAATATTAAATATAACAATAATTATAGATTTGCGGATCACATGTCCAAGAAATAGAAATTTAAAATAAAATTAAATTAACAATCACGTGGTTTTAAAGCCCTGTAAAAGAATTAGTACTTCCCTTTTGGCCTAGGTGAAGGATTTATCCCCGCATTTTTTAATTTTTCTATGTTGGCTTCTAATTCCTCTTTAGGAGTACAATATATTACTTTTAATAAGTCATTGTCAATTAACAATGTCCCAACAATCCCTACGCCCATTAATTGATTATCTTTACCGATGAAAGTATTATCAATACCCATTTTAATAGCTTTTTTTCCACCTTCTAATTCAACTAAGCAAGGTTGGCACGCCGTATAACCTGTGCCTCTATTTTTTAACAAGTAATTCATAAGTGCATAATCAAGCTCATCTGAAATGGAGCCTTGCTCTTGAACCACTTTAATTATATTTGGAATAGACATAATGTACCCTTTTTTTGTTATTTATATAGATATAATTTTTTCATAGAATTATTGAATTTTAA
>CAZRKO010000072.1:5336-7847 GCA_964600445.1 uncultured archaeon | reverse complement strand
AAACCAACTAAATTAAAAAATAAAAAATAAAAAAAAAAAAAGAAAATTCCCGAATTCTTTCCCGAAACAGGAGAATTCCTTCCCAAAGCAGTAGAATCAATTCCTGAAACAGGAATATCAATTCCTAAAACAGTAGAACCCGCCTCTGCTCTTGAATCCTATGTAATTGAACCCGAAAAAAGTGTTGATGCTTTACCCAAAGATAAAGATTCATTATACCAGGAATTAATTGCCCTCGAAGGAAGGAGATATTCATTAGAAAAAAGCTATAAAGATTTGAGTAACAGTTATGGTGGTGGAGCAATAGATGAATTCGACTTTAATAATCGAGGTGAGGGTCTTAAAGACCAATTAGATGAAATTAGTTCTCGGATAACTAAAATAAGAAGAATTATCGCAAGCTTGTAATACAAAATTAATTTTTTCTCCATGTAGTCCATATGAAAAATATACTTCTAATTTTATATTTTAATATTTATGATTTAATTCAGTTTAATTAATTAGGAAATTTTTTTATCTCTTTAATTAAACGGTGCTATTTAGAAAAATTTCCTGAAGAGGTAATTCAAGTCTAAAATTTTTTTTTTTTTTTTAAAAAATTATTTATTTTTTTTAAAAGATATTGAAACAAACCCTTAATTTTTTTTTATTTCAAAAAAAGGTGGCATTTTATTTTTGTGTTCCGCCGATTTCATCATCTTTAATACCTTTTCAACATCCTCAGCATTTAGATCATTTAAATCTAGATAATGATCAAATCTGTATAATATCTCGTCTAACAAATTGTATGTCATACCAATTTCACCCTCATCAGTTTGTCCTTGCCAGAGTCCTGCACTTGGTGGTTTTTTGATTATCTTTTTTGGTATGCCGAGGATTTGAGCAATTTTTTTAACTTCACATTTATATAGGGCACCAAGAGGTTCAAAATCAACTCCTCCATCACCGTATTTTGTAAAATATCCTATAGCTATTTCTGCCCGATTTCCCGTTCCTCCGACAAGATATCCCAAAGATTGGCCAACATAATAAACAGTTGTCATTCGTAATCTGGGTTTTATATTTGCCAATGCCATTTGATTTGCTTGTATGTCAGAGGGTAACACTTTTACTAATTCTCTATAAACAGAGGATAAATCTGAAATCGCAAAGGATATCCCTAAATGATTCGCAACTAGCTTTGCATCCTCAAGGTCTTGAGGGATGGATTCAATTGGTAATCCTAACCCTAAAACATTCTCTTTGCCGAGTGCATTAGCACATAAAGCCGCTGTAACTGCACTATCAATTCCTCCGCTCAATCCTAAGACCACACCTTTCGCATTAGCAGAATTTATATAATTCTTAATCCAAATCTCAATTTCAGCAGCTAACTTTTTATAATTCAATTCACGCATCATTTCATTACCAAATTGCATTTAAAAACTATTCATAATAACATGTAATTTTTAAAATCCAGAATTTTTTAAATATAAAATATTATAATAATATTAAAAGTAAAATTTAATAAAAACCTATAAAAAAGTATTAACTATGTGTGCTGAAGAATTTAAAGCGATCGTAGATTCTTCCTTCGATAAAGGAACCCCTTTATGGATTTATACTAAAGACTACATTTATGGAATAGTTCCAGCTGATAATGATCGTTGGCTTGAAGTTTCATACTCCTTTGATGATCCAGATGAGCCTCTTGTAAAAGCAGAGAAAGGTGCCGATTTAGCCTTCCCATTAATGTTAGAGGAGCTCACGAAGGGTGTTTCTTTCTATGTTAAAGATTTAAAAGTTGCTGTGCTTAAAGATTTTGCTAAAGGTCTTGAAGGCAAATCAGGATCAGAGAAAATCAGTACGCTAATCGTAGAATTAATTAATAATACTGGTAACTATTCAAGTAATCTTCCAATTATAACAAGTAAAGATGATTTAGGAACTTTAAAAGGGAAGTTATAGACCTTTTTTTTATTTAATCCTCTTACAAAATTCTATAAATAGAGGCCATCTCTTTGCGGATGCTTCTTACTAAATTCCTTATCAATCCGCTTTGCCATTTGATGCTCCAGATTTGAGTTCTTTTCATTAATGATCTTTTTTAGATAATCTCCGTGCTGTTGAGAATATTTCTCTATTCCTGCTGCTACAACATTTTGATCTTTTTTAATGGGTACAACCATTCCGAATAATCTAAGCATCTCATCTGGAGCCAGTTTTTTACCTATCTTATTATCAATATCCTGATCAATTTTTCTTACAAAAGTCCCCATTGATAAGGCAGAAAAAGGACTCAGCTGTTTTGATTTTAACCAATAAGCATCGGGTTTTTTTGTAATGAAGGTATCATAGTTTCCTTTTTTATCCTTGGAGCCAATAACTCTCCAATGTTTAGGATCCTTGTCATACTCCTTCTTCATTTTTTTAACAATGTGCTTTATCGGAGCAACTCCATTGTAATCTTCTTTTTCATCTTCTTTTTTCATAATCTCAATAATATAAAGGTAATAAAAGTATAAAAATATA
>CAZRKO010000072.1:0-5236 GCA_964600445.1 uncultured archaeon | reverse complement strand
ATCTTCTTTTTTCATAATCTCAATAATATAAAGGTAATAAAAGTATAAAAATATAAAGTAAATTCTGGATAAGAATTAATTATTTATAGCTTAAAATTTATAACTGAATTAACCCCTTATACTTTTGAGAAAGAATAATAATTGTTATAAAGATATGAATGAAGTGGAAGATTTCCAAGGAATTAAAGGAATATATAATTTATGTAAAGACAGTTTAAAGAATAATAATCATCGAGAATTAAAAAATAGCTTAAAATTAATTAAATCAGCAGAAGATCTCTTTTTAAAGACTTATCGGAAAAAAAAGAAAGAAGGCGTATATTATACGAGCATCAATGTTTCAGATTTCATGGCCACACAAGCAATTGTACTTTTACTCAATAAATACCATGGGGAAAATAAAATTGAAAATATTAATGATATCTTTAAGTTAGATTCTGATGACAGGGAAAATGTTTGTAAAACATTATTAAACATAAAAATCTGTGATCCTGCGTGTGGATCAGGAGTATTTCTCTTAAGTGCGGCAAATATTCTTTTTAGAATTTTTAGAGACTTAAATCCAAATTTAAAAACCTCCAAAATTAGAACTCAAATTATAAATAATCTTCACGGGTTTGATATTAATGAATATGCGATTAAATTAAGTATATTAAAACTATTTGATTGGGCTTATCAAGAGATAAATGATGATTTGTTTAAAATTATGTCTTTATTGGAATCTAACCTAAAAATAAAAAATAGTCTAACTCTTTCGAAGATCCCGAAATTTGACATAATTTTGTCAAATCCTCCGTATGGAAATATTTTAACTCGTCATGAAAAACAGATATTTAAGAAAGAGAAAATATATAACGACATTTATTGCGTTTTTCTAATGAAAGCGCTAGAATGGAGCAATGGTATAATTGCCTTATTAGTGCCCAAGAGTTTTCTTCTCAGACAAGGATATATTGAATTTAGAAGGAAACTTCTTTCAAAAGCTAGCATATTGAAAATCTTTGATATCGGCTCCAAACTATTCAAAAAAGCAACAAATGAAGTTCAAATCGTAATTTATGAAAATAAGACCACAAATAAAGAGAAAAACTTAAACGTATATGATTATCCATACAAACCGATTATAGCATACCCCAAACAAGTCGTAGATAAGCTAAGAATTTGTTTTAATCTGAATTGTCCTTTATGTGTGAAAGCAAAAAAGTTATATGTCTATACATTTGAAAATAATTGTCCCTATTGCGGTTCAGAAACGGTTAATTTGAATAGAATCCGAATTAAGCCTAATAATCTCTTATATCAATTAATAAATCAAATTGAAAGTAAGGGAGATCTAAATTATTTAAATCACATAAAACTCCCCCGAATGATTAGGGGAGAAGAAGATGCGGGTTTAAAGCAAGTTAAAGCAATTCTAAATAAAGATTTAAAAGGCTCATGTTATTTTATAAACGCTAAGGACGATTTTCGCTATTATTATATAGAAAAAAAAAGATCTTTTAACATTGAAGAAATCAGCGACAGTGTGCTAAAAGGTAATAATTATGAGTATTACAAGGAACCAAAACTCCTCATTAAACATAACAATATTATCCCTGAAGCCATTTATACAGATGAAAATATATGTTTTACTTCTTCAGTCTATTCATTGCTCCATGATGATGTAAATGAACTTAAGTTCTTATGTGCCATTATGAATTCAATTTTAATACAATTTTATTGTATATATGGGATAAATAATCAAAAAGATACGACAATCAATTTAAATCAATATATGATTAGGCATCTTCCTATAGTAGCAGCTAAGGATGGTGTAAAATTCGATATAGTGTCGAAAGTAGATGACATTATTGATCACATGAAAAATAGTATGGGACAATTGAATGAGGATATTGGACAACCAATCAAGGAACTAGATGATATGATATTTAATCTTTATTCAATGACAGAAAAGGAACAATCAATAATAAAATCACACGTGAAAAATCAAATTGAATTTTTTAAAAATGTTTATAAGAAATAGTAAAAAATAATTATACTTCTTCGTATCATTATGACAGATTTAATTTAAAGTGAAAATCACAGACTTTATCTCCTACACCTAAGAATTTATTCCTCTCCAAAATTATATTCGGATTAAATTCCTCTATTGCGGGCTCATAAAAAGGAATGCACATATCTTTACAAATAGCCTCGATTCTATCATGTCGTTCTGGATTTCGATCCATCATAGTCTTATAAGGACACATGGTAATGTTTAAAATCGCTTCACTATTATCTTCTTTTTCTATTTCATAGTCATAACCTTCACAGCTCCACGCAAATTCAAGAATTTTTATTAAATCTTTAATAGAATTACCCTCAAGATTAAGATACCGTTTTAATCTGCGGAAAATTATTTTATATAATCTTTGCCACACGATAATATCTATTTTTAAAGCTAAGTCATTCCCTATCTCATTTTCTGTTTCGACCATCCATAGCCCATCCATTGTAAACCAATGTCTTTCGAAATAAAATAATTTATCATCTAAACTAATCTCTCGCTTTATCAAATCTTCTTCAGCTATCGATTGAGAGTTTTCAAAAATAAATTTAAAATCACATATATCATCGCCCAGCCCTTGAGATTTAATTACATCAAAAGTAATATTAGGAATTGTGTCCTCAATAGCTTCTTTATAAAATGGATGGCACATCTTTTCACAAATTATTTTTATTATATCTGTGCGCTCTGGATTACGATTCATCATTTCTTTATATGGGCAGGTTACAATCCCTATATGAACTTCATTCTCTTTGTTTTCCAATAATTTATATTCCCAACCTTCAATGGACCACCGAAATGTCATCATTTTTATGATATCATAAGGGGTAATTGTTTCAATACCCAGATATCTCTTAAGTCTCCGAAAAATTGTTTTCAATAATCGTATCCAAACAAGCTTATCTATTTTTAATGCGATTTTCCAATTTTTCTCAACTTCGATTTCTAAGAACCATAATCCGTCTAAAGTAAACCAATTCCGTTCAAAAAAGAACACCTTATCTTCTTTGCTTAACTCTTTCAATTTATTCACTAAATTTATTTCTTATACTTTTTAGTTTTAAAGCCCGTGCCCTTTCCAAGATGGTTTTCGCTTTTGGAGAAATGCCTTAGCACCTTCAGTATGCTTATCACTTCGTACAAACATAGAAAGTACCTGTTCAGTTTCAATAAAAGTTCTCTCTTCAACTGTTCGACCAACACCTCTAACTACAGTCTCCTTATCAGTTCTAATTGCTCCCTGAGGTAATTTACTAATTGATAACGCTAATTCTCTAGCTCGTGCCATGAGTTTATCCTGAGGGACAATTTCATTTACAAGCCCTATTCGATAAGCTTCTTGCGCATCAATTACTTTACCAGTGATAATGAGTTCCATTGCACGAGCATATCCGACAACAAGAGGTAATCTTACACAAAGTCCATCGCCAGCAACTATGTTCCATCTTCTTTCTGTAGCTCCAAATTTAGCCGTATCAGAGGCGATGCGTATATCCGCGATAAGACAATTTTCAAGACCAGCAGCATAACAATAGCCATTCACAGCAGCTATTATTGGCTTAAAGATATCAAATCTCTTAGTATACCCACAAAAGCCTTCAACATTATGACATGCTGTTCGATACCAATCATAACTTTCAAATGATTCAAGGGCGGCAGCATCCTTAAGATCCCAACCTGCAGAAAATGCTATATCACCTGCTCCCGTGAATATAGCAACAAATGCATCGTCATCGTCACGGAAAGTCTTCCAAGCTTGTTGCAATTCCAGGTTAGTTTCATTGTTGATGCAATTACGAACTTCAGGCCGATTAATCGTAATGGTTACGACGTGTTTTTCCTTTTCATAGAGAATATATTTATACGACATATTTTTCCTCATTTCAATTTTATTTTAAGCTAATATTAAATAATCGTTTGGCATTATTGAAAAATATATCTTCATAGAATTTTTTTGGCATCTCCATCTCAAATAATCCCTTAGTAGAGCATTTATATTCATATGGAATGTTTGGAAAATCACTACCAAATAATATTCGGTCTTGATATGATATTAGCACCTCTCGTCTTATGCGTTTTGCTTTCTTTTCAGGGAAAATATTATCTGGAATAAATATCATTGCAGTATCTAAATATAAATTTTCATGTTTATCTAGTAAATTTAAAAATTTTTTATATTCATAAGCTCCCATATGGGCAACTATGACATTCATATCAGGATATTTGTCTATAAATGGCTTAAAATATTTGTATCCCACGAAATCATTCTGATATGGTGCTGTACCGGCATGAATCGTAAACCATTTACCTCGATCAATAATTAAATCATAAATAGGATACATACGCTTGTCATTTGCATGAAAATTTTGGACTAATGGCTGAATTTTTACACCAAGAAAGTCGTATTCATCGAACAGTTTAGTTATATAATCAACCCGGTCTTTATCTTCAGGCCACACACAGCCAAATGGAATAGTATTTCTATGATTTTCAGCAAAGTCATTTGTCCAATTATTAATAAAATTTGCTACCCCTTCCTTATGAGCATAATTATATGTTGTAAATGCCTGAACATTCTGGCTTTCAAGAAATTTTGCTAACTTTTCTGGGGCTAACTTATAATTAATAGGCCATCCTACCAGATTGCCATTTTCATCGGGCATTTCAAAAAAGTTCCAAATAGCCTTAAATATTTGATGAGGGAAAAAATGACAGTGGGCGTCGATATACTTGAAGTCATAATGCGAATAAACCATTATATTGAGAAGTGATTGAATCAATAAAAAATTTTGAACTTTTCATTAAAACGTAGCATTTTATAATAGTAAATCCAAAGCTGATAATAAGAAAAATAAAAAGAAAAATGAAAAAAAATGGTAAAATTCATTCTTTTTCAGGAATTCTACGTACAATCGTAGTAAGCTCTGACTTTAGTAAGTCTCTTATGGCAACTCGTATGGCTTCGCTTCGATTGGGATAAACGTTAAGATTTACTAATTCTTCTATTCCTGATAAATATGCCTCGGGCAAATGACACGTTATTAATCTCAAATTCTTTTTAACACCTTCAAAATTGTGGTTTTTGTTAATATTAGGGTGATAAGATAAGGATAAATATTAATATAATATACAAATAACATTTCCTTACCCCCATAATACTCAAATAATACAAAAGATCGGGAAAATATT
>CAZRKO010000071.1:0-7905 GCA_964600445.1 uncultured archaeon | reverse complement strand
CAACGATTACATCATATTCTTCATTCATGTCATTAAAAACTTCGTTATTTAGATTATATAGACTTTAATTGTTTTTTATATAAAATGTATCTTAAAAATTTCAATTTTCATTAAAAAAAGTCAAACCATCTAACCTTAGATTTTAAAATCCAATCAAATGAATTTCAGTATGATCGTGTTTTTAATACTCATTTTTTTGAATCTAAATTGCTTCAGGACCAACAGTTCTTATTAATCTTTTCATTTCCTCCTCAGTTTTAGCAAACACACCAATATTTCCAATCCTAACTTTTTTCAAACCAATATTTTTTACTGTTTTATAAGTATCTAAAATTTCCGTTAATATTGGTGGTCGAAAATCTTTTAACTTATACTGTGGGAAAAACGCTAATATATGGAATGGAATATTTTCATCTAATTTTGCAATTAATTGCGCAATCTTTTCAAATTGTTCGAGTTCCACTAAATCCGGAATATATACTGTGAGTATTTCTAAGATAAAATTACGAGATAAAATTTCTTTAGGACTGTTTAAAACGGTTTTATTAGAAGTACCACATAATTTTTTATAAATATCCTCATCATAAGCTTTAATATCTAACCAATAGGAATCTAACCCGGCTTTTTGAAAAAGATCTAAATTCTTAGGAGTTATGCCATATCCATTTGTTTCTAATAAAACCCACATATCATTACATTCATTTTTTATTTTTTGGCTAACTTCGGCGTAAAAATTTGCTTGGCATGCGATATCTCCTCCGGTAAATGCAATAATATTTCTCGCAGGCCCTATACCTTGTGGAGATAGTGTAATTTGCTCTTTTGACAACTTTGCTGGACATAAAGGACTTCTTTTTTTAAAAATTACACACGCCCCGCAATGTTTGCATAAATCTGTTGCATAATACATAAGAGCACGCTCTCTTGGCTCAAATACAGTAACTGATTTTTCATATTCTTTACATTCCTTAGCGATTTCGTCCGTAGAATACCACTTGCCATTATAATATTTACTAAATTCCCATGAATGGCATTTTAAGCAATTATGATTACAGCCAGATTGATAAATTGAAAAATAATCTTCTGGTCTTGACAAATGCATGGATTTTATTAGTCTATAATGTTGTCCTCTTTCATATTTCAATGTTGCTTTGCAAGCAGGTTGTATGGTATTATCTTTTAATATAACATCGCACGCACCTTTAGAATAGCCTTGTTTCACCATGTTGCAAAATGATATTGATTTTTCCATGACAACGGATTGAGTTTCTATATTATTTTATTTATATAACAAATATCGCTATATTAAGTGGTTAAATAAATAAAGAAGAATTAGAAAATTAAAAGTTTTGATACTTATCCATATCTTCTAAACTATAAACCCCAAATCTTTCAGTTCTTTTTCTTATTAGGGTTTCCCATCCAGCCCTAGTACCTTTAATACATAATTGAGTTTTATATATCTTCATTATTTCAAATAAATTTTCTCGATATTTAGCAATATTAATTTTCAGTTGTTTTTCTTTAGGAGCCACGGCATAAAACACGAAAAACTCAGCGTTCAAGTTAAGTTCTTTAGCAGCTTGTTTCGCAATAATATGTGTGGCTTTATGATCTGGATGACTTTTTATATCCCCGGGTAAAACAATTCGATCGGCATCTTTAATAATTTCTTTAGATAAGGATACGGCTAAATCAATTTTATTTATAGCATCTTGATCATGTATTTTTAGAAGATGAACATTATTTGGTGAAAACCCTAATGCATTTGCCGCATCTTCAGCCTCTTTTAGAGCAATATCCGCAATTTGATCTTCAGTCAAATCCACGTAATCATTTATTTCTTCAATTACTAATTCATTTGCTTTTAAACCCCACGAAATCAACACACGATTGTCAGTTATATATATAATGTGAACATTATGCCCTTCTTCGATCCATTTTAATATACTCCCACCACAACCAAAAATCTCGTCATCCGGATGAGGCGCAAAAACTACTATTTTCATAATTAATTAAGAAATAATTATTAGAATGATCTTTAAAATTTATAATAATTTTTAGATATTAGGATGTCTTAATACAAAAATTTTCATGAGTTTTTAAATGAGACCGATTTTAGGCATTTTATTAGGAGAAGCTACAGGTATTGGTCCGGAAGTTGTTGCTAAGGTATGTGCTAAGGATAGAATATCGAATTATTGCAGACCAATTTTAATAGGGGATCTTCGAGTATTAAAGGCAGGAATGAATATTTCTGATGTTACCTTTCCTTTTAATGTCGTTGATGATATCACTCATGTAGACTGGATGGGGTCAATCCCTATATTAGACCAAAAAAATATTGATCCCGCTAAAATTAAGCTTGGTCATATAGATGCACGTTCAGGTAAAGCAACTGGAGAATTATTTGAAACTGGTTTAAATCTTTTTAAAAATGGTGATATCCAAGGTTTTACCTTTGCTCCTTATAATAAAGCCGCATTAGAATATGGGGGATTTGATATATTTAAATTATTCGCCCGTAATTTGAAGGTTAAGTGGCCGTTTGGAGAATTAAATGTTGTAAATAATGTATGGGTCTCAAGAGTAACGAGCCATGTCCCGTTAAAGGATGTGCCAAAACGTTTGAATATTAAAAATATTGCTGGTGCAATAAAGCTTGTTAATGATACAATGATTATGACCGGAATTGATAGACCTCGGATAGCCGTAGCTGCATTGAATCCCCATGCTGGTGAGGATGGACTATTTGGGAGTGAAGAAATTGAAATAATAGCCCCTGCTATAAATAAAGCAAATGAAGATGGTATAAATGCTAAAGGACCTTTCCCGGCAGACACCCTCTTTTTAAACGCATTTAAGGGATTATATGACGGAGTTACGACAATGTACCATGATCAAGGGCAAATTGCTCTTAAATTAATGAATTTTGAATCGGCAGTAACAGTTATAGCTGGCTTATCCTGCCCTATTACTACACCCGCACATGGAACTGCTTTTGATATCGTAGGAAAAGGCATAGCCAATCCTAATGCGATGGAACAAGCTATAAAAATTGCTGCTGAAATAGCTATTAGGATGTAAAAAAAATATTTAAATTTTAATGAGTGTCTAATGGCAGATAAAATTGTAATTATAGGAGATACTCACGTATCAGATTTTAAGGATTTACCTGAAAGGATGCTACAGTTGATTCAAGAAGCAGACTGGGTGATTCATGTTGGAGATTATACATCTGTGGATGTGTTATCTGGACTTATAAAGACTAAAGGTCCACGATTCAAAGGAGTATATGGAAATGCAGATCCGTTGAAAATCAGAGAGAAAGTATCGGCAAAAGACATTATAGAGATCTCAAAAAAAAGAATAGGAATTACTCATCCAGCAACGGGAGGTACGTATGAAAATACAAAAAAAAAAGTTATCCGGGAATTTAAGGATTGTGAAGTAGATGCCTTAGTATACGGACATACTCATGATGCTCTTATTGAAGACTTTAATGGGATTTTATTAGTTAACCCTGGAAAAGGCTATTTAGAAAAAAATTATTTTGGGCCTCCAACTTCAGTTGCAATCCTTACAATTGAGAAGAGAATTACAGGAAAAATTGAAATTATTCAATTATGATTTATATTCTTTAGTGAATTTTAAAAATAAAATTATAAAAAATTCTCGATCTAAAGAGTAATTATTATAAGTTAACTGGAACAATAAATAGTTCTAATGTATTTAGGTATTAGGACAAAATAACATTAATACTCCAAATCTAAATTTCTTCTTTTTTCTGATCATTAAAAATATTTTTATTTTACGCTTTCTGAGATAACAACAATTTCCGAAACGGGAATATAATATAAGCATTCAGTATAATCAGATTTCTCTCTTAAAGTGACAACTTCATCTGTGAAAGATTCCAAGATTCCAGAAAACCAGCTTCTCTCGCTCAAATCTCTGACATAAACAGAAATTTTTTTAGCTCTTAAATTTTCAAGAATTGATTTTACAACTATTTTCATCACCTACTTTAATCTTTATTTATATTAAAAAATCAATTTGCCATTAGATAAGATTCAAGTATCATTAATTAATCTATTTGACTTATTTACTATTTAAAAATCAAAATATAAGGATGAATGATAAAAATTTTCTCATAAAATTAGCTATACTTATTTTTTTATCTATAAATTGAAATTATGAAAAAAAATTAGTAATTTTTATTTATTTTAGTCTTTTAATCCTATATACATGAATAATGGCCCGCTAATATATCCAATTCTAATGAAAATCAAAGCAAATCCGGGTTCAGTTAAAGATTCAAACAGACCAAATATTGTATACAAAAAAACCCCTAAAGACACTAATAAAAGTTTCTTTCTTACGTTTCCAGTTGCTTGTAATGCTTTAATTAAGAAGCCTAGTCCTAAAAAAACAAGTAAGGATATAAGAAATATTATCATTAAAAAGCCAGCAGGAGACATTAATACTAAATTATAATCTATTAATGCTTCTCCGGACCTCTTGGGGTATACAAAATTAAAAGAATTCATCGGATCCATAAAAATTGCTATTTCAAATAAGATCATTAAAACAAGATAAATAACTGTGATAATTCTTTTCTTTTCTGGTAATATGAGTCTTGCGCCCACATACATGCCAATCACGACGAGGGGCGCAATCCAAATGTAGCTTAAAAGCCCTACTAAACCATATAGATTTGATATGTTTTTTCCTGTAGAAATGACCATTAAAAAATCTAAAAATACTCCTAAAAAAGCAAGACCCGCTAAAATAACGAGCAAACCTGTGTAAAGTAGTAGATCAGCATCTATTTTTTTCGATTTGTATATAAAATAGATTCCAAATATACATCCAATTATTACGACACCTGATGCCGTTAATCCATCAACCCACCCTATTGTAGATAACAATTAGTTTTCACCCATTTTAATTTAACTTTCTATTTTAATACTTTAGTTAATTAATTTAATTTGTACTATAACAATTTAGTTTAATGTATTATTAGATTTTTTTGATATTTAAATATATTCTTTTTAAAATGTTTCTATTCAATATTTAAGTAATATAATTAACTTAAACGGTAAAAACACAGAAAATAAAGAAAAAGTTCGATTTCAGATAATTAATTTTATTCCAAAACTATAAATTGTCCTAATTATTTGCGAATATTAAAATATATTTTCTTACTTCTTCTGATTTAATTTTTTGATAAGTAATAGGGCCACTATTTTTTTGAACTTGAACCATTTTTCCTCGTCAATTTCACCAATTAAGCGTGTTTTTTGCTTTGTTTGTTGATTATAATACACAACTTTACATGGAACTTTATTCCTTGATATCATATTTTCACTTTAGAAATAAAATATAAAAAGAAAGAGTTTTTTTTCAGATTTATACGAGTAAATTAAGATTTTAAAAATATTATAGATTTAAAGTAATGAAATAAGTTCTACTAATAAACTGTTGAGATCTATAACTTTAATATCATAATTATTCTTTTCTATAACTGATCCAAATTGAAATTCACAAAATGGGCAAGCTGTTAAAATCGTACGCGCTCCAAGCCCTTTCACTTCTTCTAATCGTTGTATTGTAGCCTTTTCAGCTAAATCAGGATACGCAGATCGAACCCCTGAACCTGATCCACAACAATTTGAATCTTCCTTAGTTTGTTTAAATTCTATATATGGCAATCGGATTGCATCTAAGATTGCCCTAGGTTCATCATAAATGCCCAAACCTCGAGCTAAATGGCAAGGATCATGCCACATAATTGATCCTTTTAGTTTAGTTTCCAATAATTCATTAATTTTTGATTTTAGATCTCCTAAACTTGATATTTTATCAAGTAAGTATTCTGAAAAATGTAATAATTTTATACCTTCAAATTTTTCCTTTAATTCTGATTTATATATCTCTTTAAATGATGTTAAACATCCAGGACAAGTGAAGATTATCTGTTTAGGTGGATTTTGTTTTATTTCATCTAACATCGATTTAGTAAGATCATGTAATAATTCAATATGACCAGTACGATATAAAATACCGGAACAACACGTTTCATTTTTTAATACTTTAATATTTTCTCCTAATTTTTCAAATATTTCTATTGTGTCTAATGCTATTTCAGGTATACGATAAATAGCCATACAACCAGGATAATATATTGTATCAGCACTTACATTCGATTTCAAATCTGGCCAAGATGAATCTCTTGGTTGTTTTTCTCCAAACGGGTTTCCATATTTATTAATATTCTCTAATATCTCTTTATGTGCTTCTGGATAATTATCTGCTTCAACTAATTTTTTTTTGCCAAGATATATGATAGAAGGTACATCTACTCCTGAGGGACAAATATATTCACAATGACCACACCCTGTACATGAGAAGAGACGTTCTTTAGCTAAATGACTATTTTGAAATCCCAATTCTGGATCTTGCATCATAGCGTGGATGATGGAGACCTTTCCACGAGCAAAAGAACTCTCCCATCGAGTATCTTCATCATAGCCCGGACATTCAAAATCTTTGGGACAAAACCCGCATAAACTACATTTCCAAATTATACCAAGTATTCGTTTTTCTCTCATAGTTAAACCCCCTAAATTTATTTTGAAAAAATTGCGAGTTTATTGATAGAATACATTTTACCAGGATTTAAAATATTGTTAGGATCAAAAATAGTTTTAATTTTTCGCATAAGCTCTACAACATCCTCTCCATGTTCCATGCTTAAATAGGGAGCTTTCCAAATACCACATCCATGTTCCGCTGTAACTGAACCCCCTAACGATGTTGCCAATTTAACTAATTCTTCTTGAAGATCACCCATTTTTTGAACATCTGCTTTAGATTTTAAAGTCACAGATGATATTAAGTGAACATTACCGTCTCCTAAATGTCCCATACGAGTAAAAAATAAATTATGAGAACTCATAATTTCCCCAAATTTTTCCATTAAAGTATATATCTTGCTATATGGAACTGAAAAGTCTAAAATCGCTGGAATCATAGAATTTACATTTTTTAATGGTCGCATAAGGCGCAATAAAGCGGGGCCGGCCCCGTTTCTCGCGTTCCAAATGTATTCATGCTCAATACCCCTTAAAATTTTTATATCGGTTGCGTGTTGGTTAGTTGAAAGTAAATTTTTTATATGATTTGCGTAATCGGATGTAGCTTTCTCATCTCCATCTAGGCGTATTAATAGAGCTGCTTTAGCTATTTTTAATACTATTTTTGGAGTTAATCTTGATAAATATGAATTCATTCCACTTATTACTAATTGGTCAACCATTTCTATTGACATTGGAGTGATATATTCTTTTATTTCTTTTGCTATTTGAACAGCCACTTCAATGGAGTCAAAAAATCCTATAACGGTTATGAAACTTTCAGGAAGAGCTAAAAATTCTAAAGCTGCCTCAGTCACTACTCCTAAAGTACCCTCAGATCCTACAAATAGACTTAATAAATCCAACCCGGATACAGTTTTTTTCACCTGCCTCCCAAGTTGGATTTTTTGACCAGTACCTAAAATGGCTTTAAGATTTAATACATAATCTTTAGTTGTTCCATATTTTATTGCTGATTCACCTGAAGCATCGTTGGCTATCATTCCACCGATTGTACAAACATCTGCAGAACCCGGATTACAGGGTATCCAATATCCCCTACCCGTATTTTTTAAAATCTTACCTAAATCTTTATATAACACGCCAGGTTCTACAATCGCAAAATTATCCTCCGTATCAATTTTAATAATATTATTCATCCGGGAAAAATCTACAACAATTCCTCCCTCAATTGGAAGAAATTGGCCACCATAACTTGTCCCGGCCCCTCTTGGGATGATTTTTAAATATTCTTCATTTGCCAAAT
>CAZRKO010000070.1:2959-8012 GCA_964600445.1 uncultured archaeon | reverse complement strand
ATAATATTAGTTATGCTATTACTATTTGTTTCCATAGCATGTGCCAACATGCTAATACCAAGCTACGCTGCGATTCAGCAAGAGTTTGGCATTCCCGTAGCCTTAATAGCAATACCAGATGCATTATTTATATTAACCAGCGCTTGTTTTGCTATTATATGGGGTTACTACTCTGACCGTATAAATAGAACAAAAGTTCTCAGAGTAGGGGCGTTTTGTTGGACTTTTGGAATGCTACTCACTTACTTTAGTACTTCCTACGAAATGTTAATTTTAAGCAGAATGCTAAGTGGTGCTGGATTAGGATGCGTTTTACCAGTGGGATATTCAATTATATCGGATGCGATCCCTCCTGAGGAGAGATCCGGCTGGTTTGGAACATTAGCAATTTTAAGTTCCATCTCTAACGGAACAGGACAGGCATTATCGTCATTTATTGGACCGATATATGGATGGAGGTTTCCCTTTATGCTCTTATCAATAATTAGTTTTTTTATATTAGGGATTTTATTTTTTATAAAGATACCTCAACGGGGAGCAAGTGAGAGCGAACTATTAGATTTGACAGAATTTAATTTGGAATATAGTTATCGTATCTCGAGGGAAGATTTAGCCGAAATTATAAGAAAAAAGACAAACCGCCATTTGGTTGGACAGGGTTTTTTAACGGTGATCCCCGGAACGATCCTCATTTATTTTTTAACATCAATGTTAGCGCTTTATTATTTTTCCGATTTACCTTCGGAGATTAGATTACAAACAGCTACCATTTTTGCCGGAATGGTAGGAGTTGGCTATTTATTAGGTAATGTAGTCATATCACGTTTAAGTGATGCTTTATTTAAGAGAAATAGAAGGAATCGAGCAAGATTAGCAACAGTATGTATGATACTTGCAATACCGTTATGTCTTATGATGTTCTTTATTATTCAACCTGTTAAAGCGGCAAATTTAAACATTGATTATCCAGATCCAATTCCCCCGGGTGAAACTTGGAAATATATTTTTTTAACAATACAAGAAGTATTCAGAGTTTATCCCTGTTATATTTGGTATTTCGTTATTGCTTTGATTGGATCAACTCTAGGCGCCGCTCCAGTGGCAAATAAAAATGCGATAATGGTAGACGTAAATATGCCCGAACATAAAGGAACAGCAGCATCTTTTTTTAATCTTTCAGAACAATTGGGAAAAGGTTTCACTCTTTTAATCTCATTTATGTTGATATCCATGCTTGGAAGTATTTTTAATATGATGGTGTTTTCAGTCTTTTTCTGGCTTCCTGCAGCTTTTTTTTGGTTTCTTGCGAGCAAATCTGTAGAAGAAGATATGACCACTAAATCGAAGATATTATCTGAGAGAACACAAGTAAGTTTGATTGATTATATTTTCGAATTAGAAATTCAGATGGATAGAGCCATCCAGAAAGTTCAAGATTCAAAATATTATATTGAATCTAATCAAGATAAATTTAATCAGTTATTAGACAGCGCAATTAGCATTTTTACCTTTTGTGAAAAAGAGGGTGTTTCTAGAAGTATTACAAATATAGAAAAAAAAGCTCATATTCTAAAATTGAAAACTTTGTTAGTAAAATCAGAAACTAATAAAATCTTCAAACAATTAAATACTCAAAATCTTAATGTAAAAGAAATAGATGTGTTAAATGAACAATTAAGACAGATAAGGAAGAAAATTAACGAGTGGGAAAAAAGTACTTTCGGAGAATTGGAAACGTATTATGAAGATGCGTACTTAAAAGTTGTAGAAGCCAGACTGAATCGCCAAGATTTAATTAAAAGCAGGGAAAAGATAGCTCAGACGATTCATATTTATGAGAGATTAAAGTATCTTCTAATTGAAAGAATTGAAGATATTGAAGCAAAAGAAGATTTAAGTGATGAAGAATCAATTGTTTTTAAGAAAGAAAAAGATCTATTAGACAAATGCACTAAATCTCTTTCAGCTACACTTAAACTAAAAGAAGAAATAGATAATGTATTTATCCAATTAAAAGAACACGGAATTAGACAGTGGGATTTAAGGAAAATCTCTCAACTCACCTCGGAGTATCAAGTGGATATATATAGTGTGATTATTGACACACTTGGTCAAGATAATGAAACTAAAGATGCGATTATAGAAATCTTACGAAAAATTGATAAAATATTTAATGAATATGATAAAACGCGACCTGATTATACTCCTATTTTTTAAAAGGAATTCATAAATATTAGTTTTAATAAAGTACTTTACCTTAATTGAAATTAGTTATCTCTGATTTTAATATTTCAATAAATTCAATTCTTTCTTTTTCCGTAATCTCATGAACAGAAATTCCCTGTGAGTGGTAATGATCAGGGTGTTCTACATCAAAGAATAGATTTACTAAAAGGAGCAAGCAATTTCGAACTCTTAAATAATTCTTCGGATTGTCTTCTTCCAGGACTCCCATTAAATCAACCAAAATATGGCCGATCCAGGTTTTAATTGCTCGAGATCTATTGGTCTCCTTATTTTCATAGTATATTAAAATTTCATCTAGACAATCCATTTATATCATTAAAATAATTTGAAATTGCTTTCTCTTATACCAAGATAAGACATAATAATTTACACTTTTAAATTTTTTGTGTTGAGAAAGATTTTAGATTTCTATTAAAATAACAATCTAATTTTCTAAAAACGAGAAAAATGTTTAAAATGAAAAGTTGAGTCATTAAATTTCACTAAATTTAATTTATCTTATAGAACAGCCTGGTATAGAAAATTAAACGACTCGTTTTAAAATTAGTATATTGGTTAAACTTTTGTTGTTAGAATTTTATTTGACTAACTAAAGAAAAAATTTAAATTTCAACAGATTCAATGAAAGAATCAATTATTTGCTCTAGGTCTACAACGTCTTCTACATCTTTTATCTCGGAACTCGCAAGCTTATTTAAAAACTCTTTTAATAATTTCTCCTTCGCTTTATCTGTAGGAAATAACAGGCTGCTTCTATAATGCTCCCAGTCGAGTATATTTGAAAATATTAAAAATAATATCTCTAAATGGCTGTATTCAATCAAGTTCAGTAGTTTATCTTTTGTAATTAAATCCCTTGTATGGTCTTTATAAAAATTAGACAAGTCGTTATAATAATTTGTAAGACGGGCGATATTATCCAATTGGGATTGTAGCGCAGCCTGGTTAATGGGGGATTCCTCGTCTTTATATAATATCTCGAAATAGTTCATAATAAAATCTCTTAATCTTTGTACCTTAGTTTGAAATACTCTGGTTTTCACAATCCGGGTAAACATGGGACTCTCGCGATCTTTATAAAACTTTAACTCAAATTTTACGAGATCTAAGATGTCAAAAAAAAGTTCTCTTACATTAATTTCTTTTGCCATTTTTCAACTAATTTTTTTTTATGTTTAGTTTATATAATATCATCTAAACTTTAAAAATAAATTTTATATAAAAAATACAGAGATGTTTTTTATGTTTTAAAATTATGAGAATTAGAGCAAATATTCCTTAAAAATTCTAACTTTCAAATATTTTTTAATCTTTTTCGTATTTTAATCCTCATTTTTTTGAAAAGAATCCCTTTAATATGAATTTTTATAATTCTGAAAGGACTCCGAAGCATAAAGTCAAGATCAGTGTAAGGATTTCGTCTTAATTCGAGAAATTTTGTATAAAATCTATTTGCCCTTCTTTTATATCCTGCTGATTTCTCAAACACAGTGAAGCGTTTAATAATAGTCTCAAGAGATTTAGAGTCTTCAAAAACATAAAAGTTAGAAGCGCGGAGGGACCACTTAATTGCTTCCAATTGATATTTAGGTTTGAATATTTTTAAGGGTGAAAATAAAATGCATAAGATAGATATCAATAAATTCATCGTAATGCTCTTTACCATATCAAAGGGTTCAATTTCTGCCTTCTCCTTTACGAGATCCCGTAAATCCTCCCCCCATAGAACAGTACTATTATCAACTACGCTATTTAATACAAGTTTTTTTGGTGCAAATATATCAGAAAGAATCTTATTAACACTGAATATTTTATGAAATATACCTCTTTCAAAATAAGTTTTTTTTGTTAAAAAATGACTAACAAACATTCCCGTTGTCTGTTGCATTACATCAAGCATTTTATTAACAAAATTAGAATTAGATTTCCGAAAATTATGTTTATTCTCTAGAGCTATGAAGTATTTTTCAATCTTCCGTATAAAAGATGTTGAAACATTGTCTTTAAATATGATGAGTAAATCGCAATCCGATATAACGGTGTTTTCTCTTCTTTGATGATGATTTTTCATTTGACTCCCAAATAAGATAATTGACAAAATCTTATCAATTCCAATTTCTTTATTTACGAGTAAAATGACATCATGGATATAATTTCTAGATTGCTCATTAATATCTATTAATTTTGAGCCAATTTCCTTTCTGATTCTTTTTGATTCAATTAATTTTGTTTCCTGCAAGAATTATCATTAACTAATTATTATTCTATTTGATTATAGAGTCTCTTTGGAAAAGTATTTTTAATATTTTTTATTTAAAGAAAAAGCGTTTTAATTAAATATTTATTTATATAAATTTAAAATTTTGTATGTCTCTAAAAAAGTGAAAAACTGATTTCTTTAGGGTAAAAATTGATTTTAATAGGGTAAAAATTATTTCATAATTAGTGAAATTTATGTATTTATATATTCAATAAAAATTTAACGCCCTCCAAAACTAGATGCTAAATGCTTTGGAAAAATTTAAGGAAAAATAAAATTTTCCAATTTTTACAATAATAATAAAGATAATAGAAATTAGCCTAGAGTAAAGAACCCCTTATTAATTTCCGTCTTAAAATTTGAGGGGTTTAAAATTCTTTTAAGAAAAGTTTATGAGTTGAATAAATTATCTAAAATAGGAATCTGGTTCATTTTCTTTCCGATCACCTTTCATAAAATAATCTGCTTGCTTTTTGAAGGAATCGAAGATATTCTGCATTTCCTCTATTTTCTTATCTAGTTCTTCGAATGTCATGTCAATACTAA
>CAZRKO010000070.1:0-2859 GCA_964600445.1 uncultured archaeon | reverse complement strand
TTCTGCATTTCCTCTATTTTCTTATCTAGTTCTTCGAATGTCATGTCAATACTAAAATAATCTTTTAATAATTGAACCAGAGCCTTTGACGCTCTTGGATCTAGACTCATCATTGGCAGGGGAATAGTTTCGGCTAACAAACAAACACCTGGTGCGAATCCTTTATTTCCCGCCCAAGCCGGTAATATTCCGTTAGCCCCGGCAATAATTCCGCCTTCCATTATCGTTGTATTATCTAATTTCAGAAAACTTTCAATAACACTTTTGTCTGTGCAGCAGATATGTACCTTTGGCTCCTTAGAAATTTTATCAGATATTAATGCCCCAGTACTTACATACATCTCTACTTTCCCTCCAGTTAGGCCATCCATTTCTTCACAGAATTTTTGAGTAAATTCAAAAACACCTTCTGCACTTTGAGGTTGAAAATCAGCGGTTAAAATAAAAAAATCATGTAAATCTCTAGATTTATAATAAACTTTAGCTGTTGGTATTTCTAAGAGCCCCGCTTCAACTGTACTTTTTGGGGGAAAATCAAAGAACTCTATATTTAAAAATAAGTCCGCATTAATTGCATCTTTTATAGAGCTAATTGCTAATTTACCTACAAGGGCTATACCCGGCCAACCAATTAATATAATTGGAGAATTAATATTATTAATATCTAAATCGAACTTTTTTTCTATATTAAAAAACATGATAATTTCCTTAACCTATTAATTATGTCTATTTAATTAAATATAATACTTTTCCTACACATTGGATTTTAATATTTTTTTAATTATTTAATTTTTTATAATGAAAATTTTAAATTTTGAGATATAAGAGTAATTAAGCCATAAGGAATTATTAATTAACAATACAAAAATACTACTGAAAAATGTTTGTTCAGAAAATACCAACACGGAAAGCTCCGGGTATATTTTCGTATATAGAACTATTCTCTTCCAGATTTTTAGCTTATACGGCATTTTTTGGTTTACCTTTTTTAACAGCATTATTATCAACAATATTTCATGCCATATATGAAAGATATTTAGATATTGCTTTACATTTTGACCTACTTTTTAATTTTTTTCTCCAGATCTATATTATTCTTATGATTACCTCATTGATCGGCGCGATTTTTGCTTTATTATATTCAAAAAAAGCTCCTGTGTTAGCTGCTCCACCAAAAGGATGGGCGATTCAAATGAATGTAATATTTAATTCAGTTATAGGAGGAAGTTTTCTTGTTGGGCAATTATTAGCTGTTTATTTTCATAATATTACATTCCGAGAGGTTTTTTTTATGATGGGTATTATAATTTCTTATATTTTAGCTTTTGTTATTTATTTTTCATTTACAACTGTAGGCAAGTACGGTCAATTCATCTTAGCTTTAATACAGCCAATATCTAGTATCATTCTCTATAGTATCTTTACTGCCCAACTGTCTTTAACATTTTTCATAAGGGCTATGATATTTTTCTCTAGTTGTGCCTTTATATTTACTGTCTTTTATGCAAGAGGTTTGTTTCAGGTAAGTAAAACTTATAGAGAAGCAACAGGGTTAAGAGGAGGATATCCTTTTATAAGGGCATTCGTACTTTCTATGATGACAACTGGACATGATGATAAAATAGAACAAATCTTTGATGAGGTTGGTATAGATTCAAGTGTGAAAATACAATATTTGGCAATTAGAAATGAGAAGACAAAAAAATTAAAAGGATTATTTATCGTCCCACAAGTACATTTCGGGCCATTTAAAACATGCGGTTCTTCAGATTTACCTGAACTAATCTATAGATCGTTTAGAGAAAACATTCCCGGAACAACAGTTTATCATACTACAACTGATCATACTCAAAATCTTACTACTCAAAATGAAGTAAATAAAGTTTTAAATAGAATTACTTCTGATATCCAAAGAATAAACAATGATAAGAATCTAATTTGGATAAAAAAAATTAAAGATTTTTCAAGAAAAATTTCGAATAATTCAAAAGTTTTAGGAATGGAAATAGATAATGTACCTATTTTGTTTTTAACAAGACACCCCCTTCCCTCAGATGATATTCAGTCAGATATAGGTAAGAAAATAAGAAAAATCGCTCATTGGAACAAATTTAAAGAGATAATGATTATAGATTCTCATAACTCAATAATAGGAGATGAAGTTTTAATCATAAAAAAGTCATTGGAGGGAAAAGAATTTATTAATGTTTCAGAGAGATTCATAACAAGTAATTCAAGACAGTCAAGTCCAGATATTCAATTACTATATGGAGTGGCTAATGATCCCATGGAAAAGTTTTCAGAAATTGATGGTATTGGGTTTGGAGGGATTGTAGTTCACATTTTTAAAAATGCTGAAACTAATCAAAAGACAGCTTTGATTCATTTCGATGCTAATAATGCGTATGTTGATATTAGATCCTATATTTTAAATATGTTGCAAAATCGAGGAATTGAAAAAGGTGAAATAACAACCTCGGATTCGCATACTGTAGCGAGACAATTCACTAGCAGAGGGTATTCACCTTTAGGAGAAAAAATAAAACTAGATATTATTATCGATAAGTTAGATAAATTAATTCAAAAAGCAGAAAAAAATTTAGAACCTGTTGAATTTTTTTATCATGATTCAACCGTAGACAATGTTAGAATATGGGGAAATCCAATATATTTTAATACCATCATTGATACTCTACAAGAATGCTTAAGAGTTTCCCAAAGATTATTGACTTTTAGTTTAATCGTTCCAACATTTTTCTCGCTTATTTTATTATTGTTTTATTATAATATACCAATTACTGGAATATTTTAATAAATTAGATTGAAACTTTTTCATAAAAATAATATACAGATATCATC
>CAZRKO010000069.1:0-8099 GCA_964600445.1 uncultured archaeon | reverse complement strand
ATGTGTAACAGGCCCTATAGAACTATATATAAAAAAACACGATTTCACAATTTACCCTGATTTAGCCTTAAATTTTGCAAAATCTGTCAACTCATTTATAAAAAATTCAATAATTAACAATAAGTATGTAGAGACCTCAATAGTTTCTATTGATGAACCTTCATTTGGCTATGTTGACCTGTTTAATGTAAATAAAGATGACCTCATAAAGATCTTTGATAAATCCCTTGAAGGAATTGACACTATAAACCAAATTCACCTTCATTCCTTAAAACAAGCTTATGTGCCTTTACAGACAGAAAACATTCATGTTTTAACTTGTGAATATGCGTCCGATCCAACTAATAAAATTCCAAAGAAGGATTTAGATCAATATGATAAATTCATTCGTGTAGGTATAACCAGAACAAATATAGATAATATAATTGGAGAACAAATTGATGCAGGAAAAAAATGGGATGCCATTAAATCTTATGATGGTATGCTAAATTTAATTGATCCCAAAGAAAGAATCAGAAAAAATCTATTGGAAGCCATAAAATTATATGATGATCGTTTAAAATATGTGGGACCTGATTGTAGTCTACAAGGATGGCAAATTCCTGAAGTAGCATATGAATTGTTACATCGAACATCTGAAGTTATTGAAGAAGTAAAAAAAGCCTTATGAATTTAGACAGTTATTTTCGTTTTTAAATTCTACTTATCTCCTTGAATTTACTTTTTTTCATTAACGATAAGTTTTTATAATTGAATTCGCATATGTAACTTAAAGTTGTAAACCTTAAGTTGACAAGAAGAAGAAAAATCGGTGATAAAATTTTCGGACGATTTTGATGATTATGATGATATTATTGACCAACTAAAGAAATTTTTTAATTTTGATTCAAAGTTATTTGATATGGACTTTTTTGTTTTTCCAGAAATGAGTAAGCAATTAGATCCAAAAAGAAAAAAATCAAAAGGATATAAAATTTCATATCACTTTGAGACGGGAATGGATGAGCCAGATATAAAGATTGAAGGTGATATTGATGAGAAAGAGCTTAATCAACATTTAAAAGGGTATGATCTTGGAAAAGATCCAAGATTTAAGGTATTAAAACGACCAACTCGTAAGGAATTAATTGATGCTGAAGAAATTTCTTTAGAACCAACTGAGCAACATGAGGAATCACATATCACAGAGCCATTTACAGAAGTAAATGATTGTAATGATTTTACTCAAATTATAATTGAAGTTCCTGGAATAGAAAAAGGAGATATCAAATTAGATTTAAATAATAAGGGAAATAAACTTATAATATCAGCCGAGAATCAAATTCGCAAGTACTTTAAAGAAATTTATTTACCATTTAAGACCTCTTTAAAAAATTATCTATTAGATGTGAATAATGGAATTGCCACTTTAAAGGTATGGAGGTCTTAAGTAAATTCTAATTAATCAATCTAATATTTATAAATTATTATAATTTAAAGATAAATGTGAGGAGAAAAAAATGAGTAGTGGTATTGGAAGTGGCTATGAAGAAAAAGGCAATAAACTACGAGTAAAGGATGCATTTAAAGAAGATGCTGGAAGAGGTATTGTAAGAATAGATCCAGATATAGAGGCAGAATTGAATTTAAGAACTGGCGATGTTATAGAGATATCTCATCCTACTGCAAATAAGAAAACTGCTGCATTATTATATCCTGGAAGAAGAGAAGATAAGGGAACTAATATTATTCGCATAGATCCCTCATTAAGAAGGAATATAAACACATCTTTAGATGATATTGTACAAATACGCAAAATAGATGCCGCGTTGGCTACTAAAGTGACCTTTGCTGGTATAGAAGAGACTGTAATAATAAGAAATTCTCAACAATTAGCAAGAAAATTGGAAAACCGGGTAATAACTAAAGGTGATATACTTAGTTTCTATGCCATGGGCCGTAGAGTTGATCTCATAGTAGTGGAATATAGTCCTAAAGCTGAAGCTGTGAGGATTCACTTGGATACAAAGGTCATATTGAGTGAAAAGAGTCATAAAGAAATTATCGAACTAGAGAAAGCAAGAGTAACGTACGAAGATATTGGAGGTTTAGAAGAGGAAATTCAGAAAATTCGTGAAATGATTGAATTACCAATAAGACATCCGGAATTATTTCAGAGAATAGGAATTGATCCTCCTAAAGGCGTATTACTTCATGGACCTCCTGGTACTGGAAAAACATTGCTAGCAAGAGCAGTAGCATACGAAACAGAAGCCCACTTTATAACAATTAGCGGTCCTGAAATTATGAGCAAATTTTATGGTCAGAGTGAAGAGAACCTACGTAAATTATTTACAGAAGCCAAGGAAAATTCTCCGTCAATCATTTTTATAGATGAATTAGATTCAATAGCCCCGAAAAGGGGAGAAGTGACCGGTGAAGTAGAGAGAAGAGTTGTTGCCCAATTGCTTTCTTTAATGGACGGTTTAGAGGGAAGGGGAGAAATTATAGTTATTGGGGCAACAAATAGAGTGAATGATATTGACCCTGCGTTAAGACGACCAGGAAGATTTGATAGAGAAATTGAAATTGGAGTTCCTAATACAGATGGTAGATATGAAATATTATTAATTCACACACGAGGAATGCCCCTTTATTCAGATGTAGATTTACAAAAAATGGCTGAAAAAACACACGGTTTTGTAGGAGCTGATGTCGAAGCATTGGCTAAAGAATCGGCAATGCTCGCAATAAGAGAGATACTACCTAAAATCGACCTAGATAAACCTATTCCAAACGAAATTTTAAATACTATACAAATAAAAATGGAACATTTTGAATCCGCTTTAAATAGTATTGAGCCATCTGCCCTAAGGGAGGTTTTAATAACTCAGCCTACTGAAACCTGGGATGATGTTGGAGGATTAGAAGAAGCAAAACTACAATTAAGAGAAATAATTGAATGGCCATTAAAGTACCCGGAATTATATAAACACCTGGACTCGAGACCCCCAAATGGAATTTTACTATACGGCCCTCCTGGTTGTGGAAAGACATTAATAGCTAAAGCTTTAGCTCATGAAACCGAGATTAATTTTATTTCTGTGAAAGGTCCCGAGTTTTTGTCTAAATGGGTCGGAGAAAGCGAAAAGGCTGTGAGGGAAACTTTTCGAAAGGCTAGATCAGCATCACCTTGTATAATTTTCTTTGATGAAATTGATGCCATTGCGGGAATGAGAGGTCGATTTGCCAGCTCTCAGGTGACAGAACAGGTGGTATCACAATTACTTACTGAAATGGATGGTCTTGAAGGATTAAAGGATGTTATCCTACTTGCCGCAACCAATAGACCAGATATGCTTGATCCCGCAATGCTACGTTCAGGAAGATTTGGTAGACATGTTGAAATTCCTATGCCAGATCAAGAATCGCGTGAAAAGATATATAAAATCCATCTTGAAAATAAACCATTGGATAATGATATAGATATTATCAAAATGGCAGAGGATTTAGAAGGATATTCTGGGGCAGATATTCAAGCTATCTGTGAAGAAGCAATTTTATTGACCATTCGGAAAACTCTTGCTGATAATAGTATAAATACAAGCGACCCAGAATCTGTAAAAAAAGTCAAAATTTCAAAAGCTGAATTCGTTCAAGCAATTGAAAAAATTCTAAAAGGTGCTGATAGAGCAAAGAAAGCTTATGAAACCTCTGCTAAGGAACCATCAGAAGAACTATATAGATAATAGTTTTTTTTATTTAATGATAAAAGGGAGTGTTTGAAGATTGAAGTGGAAAAATATGAAGGAGGTAAGAAACCTATTAAATTAGACACCCTATTGGAAATTTTAGGAAATCCCACTAGAAGAGTAATTTTAGCAAAATTGGCTAAAGTTCCCCATTCCACTTCAGAATTAGCTAATGAATTGGGTATATCAAGACAAGCGGTTCATAGCCAGTTAGAGATTTTAAATAAGAAGGAAATAATTGAGAAAATTGGAACGGATGAGAAGAGGGGTGGAACATATAGGATAAAGAGTGATATTTCACTTAGTATAGATATATCTCCAGACTATTATGGCGTGAAATATAGTGTATCTGAAATTGGTGAAAATAGTAAAATAATACAGCTGAAAGATACCGGCTGTTCTACTGATTATAAAAAAATAAAATTACCAAATGAAAAGATTAAATTTTTAGCTGAAAAAATACAGGAAATTGAAGATAGTATAAGAAACTTCGAAGTAAAAAGATATGACTTGCTGCAAAATAAACAATGCTTTATAGCAGAGCTAAAAAGCATAATGGAAGACAAATATAGAGGGAGATTAATAAAAACTATTGAGAAGAGACAATTTAAGGCAAAAAATATAAAAGAAAGTCTAAATTTAATTGAGGAGATATTTTATACGCTATTTTTCAATCCCAATAAATACTATAAAAGAATTGAAATCGATAATTTATTAGATGATATGTTCTTTTCAGATATAGATTCTATTGAACGCGCTCAGAATAGAATCTCCATTGAGCCATTATTGAAAGACTTAACTAATTTAATGGATTTCTTCAAGGAAGACGAAGATTTCTGGTTTTTTGATTTTTAAATAGTTATTAAAAAGAGGTTGATCAAATGGAACTTCAAGATTTAAAAGAACAAATGCCTGAAATTTTTGAAAGAGTTAAAGAAGATGTTAAAAAAGTTACTGGCAGGCATAGGGCTGGTTTAAGTTTAGGACTTGCAGAAATGGGTATGACTCCCCGTGGTTTCATAGGTGGAATGCATTTTCCACCGGGAACAGATATAGTTATGAACAGAACTCCATTAAGACTAATTTTAGAAACACAATCCTATGAGGTAGTTTGGGCATATACTTATCATATACTCTTACATGAATATATCCATTCTTTAGGTGTCTGGGAAGAACAACAATGTCGTGCTATAACTCTCAGAATAAGCGAAGAAATATTTGAAGAGTCTGATCATCCTGCTATGATTTTAGCTAAAAGTGGAATTGGAACCTATTTTCCAAATTTACAGATAATATATCGTCCTCCTGAACGGAGACCTGATGGAATTTCTATAGAATATATTTCTGGTTTTGATAGGGAAAGCTACGCTTATTATTCATAGGTAATAGAGAGATATTAAAAATAAAAATTATTATTATTATTATTTGAAAATTAATATTTTTATTTTTCTAAAGCAATAAAAACAATTGTAAAATTAATTATATAGAACAAATTAGATTAATTTGGAGAAACAGAACTAAATATTAGATTGATAAAAAAATTACTCAACCAACTCAAGATAATAATGTTCAAGACGATGTAGAAGAGGAAATCTAAGATGAAACGCTTAAATCCAAAATGGACCGGTTTTGCCCTAGCTCTTATCAATAATAGCCCTTTTTTTAGGAATCAAAATATGAAGGTAATCGATTTGAAGTATGGTGAATCATTTCTTGAAGTAGAGATCAAGCGCAAACATCTCCAGAGCTACGGCATGGTTCACGGCGGCGTTTATGCGGCATTGGTAGATGGAACTGGTTTTTTTGCGGTATTTTCTCAGGTTGCGGGTGATAACAGTGCAGCAACGGTAGAAATGAAAATTAATTATCTTTCAAGCATCAGAAGCGGCAAATTACTCGCTTATGGGCATTGTATAAAGCTAACTAAGAGTATAGGGTTGGCAGAAATCACGATAAAAAATGAAGAGGGTAATCTCCTGGCCCATGGTACTGTGACCGTGATGGTTAAGCCCCCTCTTTCGCTTCCTGGACTAGAAAATTTGCCGCCCAAATTCATTGAAGAATAATAGTTTAAATTTTATAGTTGTTAGATAGGGTTAAGAAAAATGGAACTAGAAAAGTTAATAGGTCAAAAAGTAAATTTAAATGGCACTGCTAAGGATGCTAAAGGCGGGGCTGTGCTAATCACTCCAGAGGGATACGTTATATACATTAGGGGTCTTGAATCCTGGTCGTCAGAGTTGTTGGATAAGCATATATCAGTGAGTGGATTGCTCAAAAAAGAAAAACTCATTCCCGACCCTACAATCGATGAAAATGGTGCTATCAGTACTGGGGCAACCGGGGATCAGTTGGTTTTAGAAAATTCAGAATATTCTGTGATCGTATAATTAACTGTATTCCCTCTTAATGAAAAAGGTTGACAGACGCTTCTTAGATAAAGCGCTATTTACTTTTTAATAATAACTTGCAAAAAATTTTCAATTTCTAATAATTCTTTTGAGTTTGGCCCTATAATATATGTTTTTTTCTTATTCTTTTCTTGAATTATGATCATCCCCGATTTTTTAACCCTATTTTTGATATGACTTTCCTTAGTTCTTATTGCTTCATTAAAAATTAATATCAGTTTATTCCATTCTTGACTGTTTATTTCTTTTTTTATATAATCTCCACCATCGTAAACTCCGCTTGAACTAAGATGGGGCTTTATCGGGATATATTGTATAATTATTTTGCCCTCATTTTTAATAATATACTTATTCCCGTTCCCGTCAATATATTCATACATTTTTTTTCGACTCTTTTTTTATACTTCTATAATTATTTATTTTTCTAAGGCATTAAAATTAATTACCAAGAACAATATAGATTAATTAGGAGAAAGAAAACTAATTTATTGGTTGATAAAAAATTACTCAAACATCTTCAGACGATACAACTCAAGAGGAAGTCGAAGAAGAAATCGAAAAAGAATTAGAGGTTAGCCCAGATCAGTTCATTCTCAACTGGAAATATAAAAACGTAAATAAAAAACTCACATATGACATTAAAAAATGTATAGGATGCAGTTTATGTAAAATAGTATGCCCAGTTGATGCTATTGAACTCGGTCCTATTCCTGAGATCGCTCAAAATATATTAGACGAATCTAATCCAAAACTTTTAATTGATCATGAGAAGTGCTGCTATTGCATGCTTTGTGCCATAGTATGCCCTACTGATGCGTTTCATGAAAATTTTGAGCCTGAAGGCCATATTAATTTAGATGAATTTCCTTCCATAGAGAAGTTCTATAAAATTGATTTTAAGAAATGTGAAGAAGATCCTAATAATGAGATTTGCCAGTTATGCCTAAAGGTACGAGAGAGAAATCATGTCGTAGAATATTATAAAATTCAAAAAGAATGTCCAACAAAATGCTTTCAAATCGACTCTCCTATAGAAGGAGAGGTTATTATAAAAAAAAATATGCTCCATCGCTGTGATCCTCAAGGGTGTAAAGCCTGCGTGAATATTTGTCCGACTGAGTCTTTTTTCATACCTGAAAGCGCGGAAGATGTGCTGAAATATGGAAAAATCGCGTGTGATGAAGACGCTTGTTTTTACTGCGGTGCATGTGAAAATTCTTGCCCGGACGATTTGATAATTGTAGAACGGAAAGGTATTGAAATAATTGACCCTAAAAAAGAGGGTACTTTTCCTTGGATTGAAGGATGGGTAAAAAATATAAAAGAGATTTTAAGAAAAAGGTTAATTCAGAGAATAAAAGAGCCTATTGATATTCCAATTATCGAACAAGAAATTGAGAAAGTAAAAGAAAAGATTTTAGAAGAAGTTCCTCAATTATCTCACGAGGATCGAGAGAAATTAAACGAGTTAAACGATAAAATCCAAGCTTTACTCAAGACCAAGAAGATTCGATATTGGATAAAGGATAAAAAGACGGATAAGATAGCAAAAGAATTAAAAAAGCAATTAAATTAAATAGAGTTAGAATGGAATAAGAGTAATATAGTGAATAGCATTAAATAGTAATCTATTTATTTACTGAATTATTTGAAAGGTTGCTAATCCTTCTTATATGCCAAAAAAATAAGTATTTATAGCATAAAAATCAATTTTTTTATCAATTAATAGCAAAATTTTTTTCAGTTAAATCAAGCAAGCAAAAAAAACACTTTCTTATAATAGATGGATAAAAGGCATTACCTCCTTTTGAATTAAATTTAAATGATTTTTATGGCGCAGAAAAGATTCAAGACAATTGATATAATCCGCGGGCTCGCTATATTTTACATGATAGGCGGACACCTTATGGACTGGTGGATTCATCCTTAAAGCCGTTGGTTGTGGTATTTTTTAATT
>CAZRKO010000068.1:0-8444 GCA_964600445.1 uncultured archaeon | reverse complement strand
GAAGCTATCTAATAATAGAAATAAAAAATTAACAATAACTAAGAAAAAAGATATAAATATTAATTCAGCATTAAATAAAATAAGATATTGATATTTTGATATAATTAGAAATTATATATTCTCTTAACTTTGATTTTGCTTTTTTCTACTTTTTCATTTAACCGAATTTTACGTAATTTTTTAGGAAATTCTAAATCAACATCATCAAAAACAAAACCACTCTCACCTAATGGCCCTTCAATTATTCTCAATTTGGAAGGTGATATATATCCATTAACAAATGATAATATTTTACTATTTCCAAGAAACTTTCTATCTAATACATTTCCAACTGAATTGCATGCTGTGATAGGGATTCTATTTTCAAGAGCTCGAGCTTGCAAATAGATTTTCCAATTTTCCATACCATCTTCTCTTATCAGTGTGGGAGTGAACAAAATATCAGCGCCATTTTCAATGGCTAAACGAGGGGTTTCAAAGAAAGCAACGTCAAAACAAATGAGAATTGCAAACTTCGATTCGCCTAATTTAAAAATATTTAACATCCGTCCCGGCTCGAAATTTCCCTGTTCATAAGAGTAGAGATGGATTTTATCTTGCCTTCCTATTTCTTCACCTTTTTCATTGAAATAATAGCAAGTAACAGATGGCTTTTTAAGCGATTTCCTTTTTTCCCATATTGCCCCAGATAAGATCCTTATATTATATTTCTTAGCTAGGGCCTTTACAAAATTGTAGTGATCTCCTCTTTCCTTTTGAATATTTTGAGATATGTCATTTAAGAGCGGAATCCATCTTTCTGGTAGACATGCTATTTCACAATCTTCAAATTTATTTAACAATTTTTTTAATAAATCTTCAATATGAGAATAGTTCTTGTTTATATTTTCACAAATTTCTGATTGAATACAAGCAACTTTCATAGTAATAATTATAAAGAATTAACTTTTTTCTTTCTGATTTATTTCATCTATAATATTAAAAAGCTCATTTAAATTAGAAATTTCAAAATCTGGTTTGGTCCCTTCAGGTATTTTTAATCCTGTTTTATATGTATCGTATTTCCCCCCTCGATGTATATAGACTGAGTTTATATTGTTTAAAAGTGCGGGGATAATATCTTTATCAATTCGATCGCCCACATATATGGTTTCCGGACCTAGCACACCAAATCTTTTTAAACAATGATCAAAAAGTTTCGGATTAGGTTTTCTTATGCCAATCTCATCTGAAACAACAGTTAGATCTATTAGGGCATCTATTCCTAATCTTAGAATTTTTTCATATTGCTTTATTGGAAGCCCATCTGTGATAATCGCCGTTTTAATCGACATTTCTTTTAAATTCTTTAAACAAGTGACAACATCATCATAACACGTAATAGATCTAATTTTTTCAGCATGATAAGCCATAACTGCGGCAGAGATATATTTAAACTGGAATGAGTAAGGGATCTTTTCTTCTATACTTTCAAGTCGATTATATCTCCTAATGAAGTAATTATAATGTTTTGAGGAATTTGATCCGTATTCTTTTACAATTTCTTGGATCATTTTAATTGCTTTCTCGCGATTAATATTTAAACCTAACTCAATCATTGCCTCTATCCCTTTAATTCTCGCCTTTTCAGACAAACCAGTTGAATCGAAAAGGCAATCATCAAGATCAAATCCCACTAGCTTTATAGGACACATCGTTATATTTTGAAGTTTTAATTAATTCGTTCACGATAATTCAATGTTAATAAATAATTCCATAAATTAGAAATCTTTTGATATTAGAAGTTTTTATAAGTTAAATTTATTTATTTTTAAGAATATATAATCTTTAATATTAATCTTTGATAGGCATATACAAATTAAAAGGAATTTTATTATTATATCCATACAAATATAATAGAGAATTATTATATCCCAAATGAAATTATTTTCATTTTTTAAGAAATAGTATAAATTAGTACATTTTTTATTAAATTAGTTTTAATAAACATTGCCGGAGAGGCGATTTTTGAAAACAATCGTTACTTTGTCGTGGTTTCACCGGAAGATCGGGCCAATAGTATTTTATTCTTATCCAGAAAATATGTTAGATGATGATTTGTCTGTTAGAATAGCGAATATTATGGATCAAACTTTTAATGAAGGTTTCTTTACTCATTCTTTTGAAAATGTTAATTCAATGAATTATTATTTTGAAATTCATTCTGATTGGGCAAGAGGGAACAAGGAGATGCTTATGGTATCTGTAGTTTTTGAGCAACAGACATCTCCTGATATGGAACAAAATGTTTTAACATTGTTTAATGAATTTTCTCAAAGATTACAATCAAATGAGGAAATATTTACATCTTTTTATGCAAATGATTTAAATAGCTTCGATGATGAAATTGATAAAGATAGTATCACCAAGAACAATGCTTTGATTAAATTGTGGGTAAAAGAATTATATTGGGCTACAATTGAGAAGACAAGAGAAAAAACCGAAGAAGAAAAAATCGCACTTCTTTTAAATGAAAAACATATCTTTTTAACTTTAAAAAAATTATCAAAAGGACCAATTGCTTTAGAGGGTTTAGCCGAATGGTTTAATGCCAAATTTTCCGATAAGATTTTCAATAAAATAATTGAAACTTTAGTTGATAAACAATTCATATTTATAAATCAGATAGGGAGGGTGGAAAAATATGTTATTTTATTAAAGGAAGTAAATGCTGAGAGGATTCCACCAGATAGTGTAATTGAATATATAGATGAAACCCCAGATCTAATTGATCTGCTACTTCCAAAAGTTCAGCAGTATTTTAGTAGTTATGAAATATTGAAAAATGAAGAATTGGAAAAAGACTCATTCACTTTATTTCAGATTATTTCAGATCCAAAAAAATACAATGTTCTTTCAGAATTAAGAGATGGAATAATACGTAGGGATCAATTACCTAAATTAGTGTCAAAGAGAACATTAGATAACTTAATTGAAACAATTGATTTTTTGAAAAAATGTAATGTTATAGAAGAATTAAACTTTAATAATGAACGGTATATTGTTTTAAAAACTAATTTGCAAATAACCACTGCCTTTCCTAAATATTTAAGAAAATTATTACCGAAAGAATCAAAACCAGTTGTTGCCAACAAATACAGTCCAAGATTAATGAAGCAACAAGAAGAGATGGCAGAAATTTTTAAAGAAGTAAGGGATGTTCGAAATAAAGAAGATGGACATAAAACTAAAGAAGAAAAAATAAATAAATTTTTAGAGGATTTATCTTCAGGTGTTAAAAAAGACACTCTAAAAAAATAAAATCAAGGTATTTTAAAAAGATTTTTTTTATTAGAAGATTTTATTCTATCAATCAAAATAATATGAAAATAATAGATTGAGTGCTCAAGCTGTTTTTATAGTAGACAAAGTTGAAAATACTCTTATTTTTTTAGAACATTTAGAAGAGAGTATTGAAATAAATCAGAAAGAATTATCGAACATTTTAGGAAAAATACTTAATAACAGTAGAGATTTGCAATTAAATTCATTTTCTGATTTCAAATTAAATGAAAATCATTATCTTTATGGGGTATTTGACAAATTTTTAATAATATTTCAACATCTGAAGGATAAACCTCCACCAGAAGAACTTTTAATTGAACTACATAGTACTTTTGTTAAAGTCTTTGAGAATATTTTAGAAAATTATACAAACAATGATCTCTCAAAATTTCGATCTTTTGCTAAGGTTGTAAGGGAGATTTTGGAAAAATATCTTAATCATAAAAAAGAACATGATACTGTTAAAGGCAATAACCCTATAATTGATCCAATAAAAAGAGATTTTTATCCAGAAAGACCATCAGTTTATAAACGAGATGACATATTATGGAATGAAGCTAAGTTCATTAAGCAAAAATATGCTACTGAATTTGTTGATGGTTTCATTTTTAAACTTCATATTTATTTAACTATTTCACCAACCCAATGGTATAAAATTTACATTGACTTTTCTGACTATCCCTTAAAACCAACTATAAAAATTGACGACGTATTAAACAAGGAATTAGGAAAGAATTTAGATGAAATATTATATTTTTATAGAACATGGGATAAAAAAAGGCCACCCCACATAATTGAGCTTGTTAAAGAATTAGAAACTGTTCTTTTGCAATATAACTCAAAAGGAAAATTATTAAAAACTCCAGACCTACCCGAAACTAATATTCCAGAAATTAAGCCCTTGCCGAATATAGAATAATTGGAATATGAAAATGAAAAAAATTAGTTAGATGACTAAAGAGGAAGAAACCCTGGATGATTTGAAATATCTTCTAGGAAATATGGGAATTGAGATACTTTTAGCAATTGATAAAGGAGCTAAAGATTTTGAAACAATTAAACTTTTTTCAGGTATACCACTCTCCTGTATCAAGGGAAGAATCCCAGTTTTGATTGATTTAAACTTAATTGAGGAACATAATAATAAATTCAGTTTAAAGGAAAAAGGTCTAAATTTTAAAAGAAAATTAGAAAGAAAAAATAATAATAAAATAATATAAATTTAAGATTATATTTCAGATTGGGGCGACAACATCATAGTTATGAGCTGAAACTCAATTTGTCACAATTTCATCATCAATATAAATTCAAATTTTGTTTTTCTTAAATTTTTTAACTTCAAATTCCTTTTTGTAATATTTATTCACATAATAACCTGGTTCTTTAAATCCTCCACTTTCTTCAATTAATCTTTTTAAACCATCCTTTTGAGAAATTTTCTCTTTAAATTTTTTGTATTGTTCAAGAGTTAATTCTTTTCGCTTCAATAAATAATCTAATATCTCAAATGTTTCTTCTTGAGTCTTACATCTTCGTATAAAATCAACTGCTCCTGGATTAATCAATTCATTTGGAATGCAGGATTGTGGAATATGATCTGGTTCTTTTTTTTCTTGATCAATTCCGAATTTAATAGAATCAATTTTTAGGTTTTTTTTTTTGTTAGAGATTTCTGAAATTAAGTTAGGCATAAAATTCTCTAATTCTTTTTTGTCATAAGAGATATTCAATCCATTTTTATCTTTAATTTTAACCTTTTTGTAAACCTTCTTATCATGATTCTTTTTTTCATTCAAGGAATTGACTTCCGTTAATAAATAAACCTTTAAGTATATGTTAATTAGAAATAATAATTCAAAGTAATAAAATTATTTGTTAAAAACATGAATGTACTAATTTCTGATAAACTTAAAGAAGAAGCTATTGATATCCTACAGAATAACGGTTTCAATGTTGTGAAAAAATTTTCTATAACAAATGAAGAATTAAAGCATGAAATCGAAAATTATGAAGCAATAATTATTCGTTCGAGAACAAAGCTCACCGCAGATGTTTTAGAAAATGCTAAAAAACTTAAAGTTATTGGTAGAGCAGGAGTTGGATTAGATAATATAGATTTGAAAAAGGCAGAAGAATTAAATATAAAAGTATTAAATACGCCTGAAGCACCTTCAATTTCCGTTGCGGAATTAACAATGGGATTATTATTAAGTTTAGTAAGGCATATTTCAAAAGCAGATCAAACCATGCATTGCGGTGAATGGTGTAAAAGCGATTATATGGGATATATATTAAAGGGTAAGAAAATTGGATTAATCGGATATGGGAATATTGGTCAAAGAGTGGCTAAAATATGTGAGGCGCTAGAGATGGATATAGGTATATATGATGTTGATGAAAATATTAAGGAGAAGGCAAAAAAAATGGGATATAAAATACATTCCTCTGTAGATGAGTTAATAAAAGATTCTCAGATTATTTCATTACATATACCTTCTACTGTTCAAACAGAAAATACTATAGATGAGAAGAGGATAAGGCTAATGAATGAAAATTCGATTATTATTAACACAGCAAGAGGAAATCTAATTGATGAAACTGCTTTAATAAAAGCATTGAAGGATAAGAAAATTGGTGGTGCTGCACTAGATGTTTATAGGGAAGAGCCTTTGAAAAATATGGATTTATGCAGTTGCGAAGAAAATTTAGTTCTTACACCACATATCGGAAGCCAAACTGAGGAGAACCAGAGTCAAGCAAGTATAATGATTGCAGAGAAAATCTCAGATTATTTAAAAAATCTAACATGAGTTTTGATTTGCTATGAAAATAATAAAATTATTTAGTATTAGTAAATTTTAAGAGATATAATAAAATACAAGTGTTCTAAAATTTGAAGTCAGGATATAAGTTTGTAAAGGAAACTTTTCAAACTCATGAAAAAGGATATAATACACCCCACTGGTATCGTGGAATTGAGTATAGAAAAGGTCATTCTATTGAAAGAATTGAACGACCAACAAAAATTCATAGGGCCAGATCTTTAGGGTACAAAGCAAAACAGGGCTATATTGTAGTACGAGCAAGGATAAGAAAAGGTGGAATGCATAAAGTCAGACCAAAACGTGGGAGAAAACCCAGGGCTATGGGTGTCAAAAAATATACAACGGGAAAAAATCTTCAGTGGATTGCTGAAGAACGCGTTCAGAGGAAATTTCCTAACATGCAGGTTTTGAATTCTTACAAAATTTATTCTGATGGTAAACACTGGTATTATGAAGTTATTATGGTTGATCAGAATCACCCCGTGATAAAATCCGATCCGAAGATAAATTGGATCGGGCAAAGTGCTCATAAAAAGAGAGTTACAAGGGGTTTAACTTCGGCCGGGAAAAAAGCCCGAGGCCTTTATAAGAAAGGGTGGGGTTCTGAAAAAACTCGACCTAGTATTGGAGCAAAAAAAGGTCGTGGAAAATAAGCTTTATTTATTAGAAATTCTTATTTTTAAAAAAATAAATATGAAATAATATCATAATTATATTTACTTTTACAGCTTATTGATTGAAATTGTCATTCCTCCGCTTTAGATATTAAACTTGATGATTTTCCCTCTAAAATTGCTTTAAAAAGAGTCTTAAGAAAGATACAAAAAGAGAAATGGAAGTTTATTGAGTGAAATCATTTAAGTAATTTAAATTTCAGAATCTCTTTCGCCTGAAATAAAATTGGACAAATATTGCCATTATTCCACAAGTTATCCAAATTGCCACATGAATTTCATTCCCGGAAATTTCGAAAAATGGATTATCCAAGTTAAAACTATCAGCATAATTTACCAAAGAACTATCAGTAGTACTATCATCATGATTTTCTTTTGGAACATCTTTATAATTATTATCATCTTCATTTAGCGTCTCGTTATATTTGAACGTATAAAGCGTTGTCCAAGAAGCATTATTTCCAACAGTATCTTCAGTCCGTACCCTCAAGTAATATGTTCCCGTGTTCACTGTTGGTGAATCATATTCTGATAAAGGAGAAAAATTCGATGAAACTCCGTTAGGATTAGTGCCCCAATAATAATAATATCCTGAAACATCAGTATGAGAATCAGACGCGCCGCTCCAATTGAAACATGGATCATAAACTAGATCTTGCCAAACATCGTTTTCAGTTGTACCATTTAATTGATTGCATAATATTGGATTTGAGGGAGGCGTAGCATCTACTAGTAATTGAGTATTTTTAATGTAATGTACATTGTTATTCTCATTAAACTCGTCTATTGTGTCATCAGCATCTAAAATCCATCCAATATAATATGTTCCGCTGGGCATACCACTCGGAAATTTACCTGCCCAATTTGAATCCCTAGAAAATGTGGAAGATATGGACCCAATATCGTCAACTCCAATTAAATAATCCTCTTCTGTAATTATTGTGTCGTTTGAGACGTAATAGGACACAGTAGACAGAATCAACGGGTACGTACCGAGGTTTTGAACGTCACACCACACTTCAAAATCAGTCAGCCCTGCTCCAACCACCGTTGTATTAAATCCCCTATAGTTATCTCCTCTATCTGCCATATCAGGTTTATCAATTCCTGTTGCATCGGCTGTGAGCCAATTATTAATACAATCAAATTTGTTCTGATCTATTCGTGTTCCGTAATTACTCCCCGAGCCATCATTACCATAACCGTGAACTGTGAGAATATATCGATTAGGGCCATCTTCCCTCCATACTGGACTGCCGCTCATCCCGCCCTCAGTATCCATGTAATACCTATGATTATATTGACTCGCAACTTGACCAGTATCATAATCCCAATACATATTCAATCCGCCATCTAAATCATAGGGATAGCCCGCAATATTTAAGCCTCCAGTATAAATTGGGTCAGAATAATCTGCTGTTTGTAATCCCATCCATCCCGTTTGAAGCCCAAGATCACTATCAAGTGTAATGACCGCAAAATCATGAAAATGCATTTGAGTATTAATCCATTCCCCGTACACACGCATATTATTTGCCCACGCGAAACCGTAAGGCTCATTGCCATTGTCCATTGCTGGAACTACTTTTATACTGTCTGCCCAACCTCCATTCGCAAGATA
>CAZRKO010000067.1:0-8499 GCA_964600445.1 uncultured archaeon | reverse complement strand
CGATACATTACCCAATACCCTCCAAGTCCCATTCCCCATATAAATACAACTATTAGAGCCATCCATAGAACCGTGAATGCTGACATCAGGGCAGCGAAGACAACCATCACGATGCCTCCTGTAAGCATTACTTTACGATTATCACCCGTTTTTTTATTAAATTTAATCCAAAATGGTACTGAGATAGCACCCCCCAAAAGAAGCGCTATCATAAGAAGAGCTGTCATAGAGGCTTCTCCTTTTAAAACGTACCTTACAAAATAAATTAAGGAACCCGTCATAAGGGCTGTTAGCGAGGAGTAGCATATAAACATAATAAGAAATATTACAAAAGATTTTTGTCTGAGTCCTTGTTTTAAAACTTTAAAGAAAGGTTGTCGTTCCAGTCCTTCTCCATATTTCACTAGATACCGCTCAACATTTTCTTTGTCATCCCTAAGGCCAGGTATCATGAATATCCAACAAATAATGCTAATGGCGACAACAATCACTGCCATTAAAGTATAACTTCCTATATCTCCAAACGTAATCGTCAAAGGTGGAATTATAAACGCGCCTATGATCCCAAAGAATCCAAGATATACGATAAATGAAGAAACGGATACCCTTTCATCCTTGTCACGGAACTTATCAGGGTAAAGAGCAAAAAAATTAACCGTAAATATAGACTCAAGAAAATCATATAAACATAATGTAAATACGAGCCAACCAAAGGTGACCCATTGATTATCTGCGTTAGGAGGGGCAAATATGAGGATAAAAGAAATTAACCATGGGATATATGACATCATCATCCAAGGATATCTACGTCCCCTTTTTTTCGTGAATTTAAAGGGGCGGTCAGTCATGTATCCTACAAGAGGATCATTTAATGAGTCCCAAATTATATAAATACTGTACGCTAAAGTTATAAGCCAAATGTTTAATCCTACTTCTGCTTCATAGAAGAAGATTATAATACCTGCTATTACCATATCAAGAAGATGAGTAACAATCTCAGTAGCGCCGTATGATGCTTGGTTCTTCTTTGAATGTAATATTATAGATTCTGAATTACTTTTATTAATCTCATTCATTTCTTTAATATCTCGCTTTATTTTTAATTTTTTATAGATTTAATTTCTAAATTAAATTGTGTATTAACTATTTTTTTGTCAAATAAGCTTATAAAGCTTTCTCGATTAGAAAAAAATAATATGGCAAAAAGACTCAATAATTTTATAAATCTTCTTAAATATTCAAATGTTTTTTACCCATTTCTTAAAAATATAAGAGTAAATCCAATTTTATAAAGTATTAAAATTAGTTATCATTATTAATTTATAGTATTAAAAATCAAACAAAATTGATTAAAAATGGTAATTGAAACTAACATAACCAAAATGTTTGGAATAAAACATCCAATTTTTAGCGCCCCGATGGGCCCGTTCTTTACGCGCGAATTGGCACTCGCAGTTAGCGAAGCTGGGGGGCTGGGTGTTTTATCAAATGTGAACATAATTGGCACAGATCCGACTAAGGAGCATTTAGAGAGCATGAAATTCATGGTCGAACACACTGATAAACCCTTTGGTCTTAATATCCTTACGTCCCGCAACAATCGGGGAGTTAAAGACATGATTAGAAAAATCCCAAAACTTATCATGAGCGATCCTAAAATAAAAGAACAATGCAATTATATACTAACTTCTGCGGGATCCTCAAGGCTCTTACCTGAATCTAAATACTTCCAAGAACTAAGGAAAGTTTCGGAAATAAAGCATTTTCATGTAGCACCGGCTGTATGGTTAGCACAGAAATGCGTAGCTTCCAAGGTAGATGGGATAGTAGTCACTGGCACTGAGGGGGGCGGTCACCAGTCCTTTGAGAAAGTAACTACACTAGTACTACTCCAGCAAGTTAATAAAGTCTTCCCTGACTTGCCTAAAATAGCATGCGGTGGATTTGCCACGGGAGAAGGGTTGGCTGCGGCTCTTTCACTTGGCGCAGGAGCTATAGCTATGGGATCTCGATTTATTGCATCAAAACAAAGTGAATTTCATGAGAAATATAAATCATTAATCCCACCAGGTAAACCTCAAGATACAGGGCTTCACTGGGGAGCATTTGGTCCTATCCGGTTATTCAGGAATAAATATGCTTTAGCACATCCTGCTCCAGGCTCAAAAGAGGAGATGGTAGAACATGAAAAAAACATTACTATGGAAGATATGATGAAAGACGTAGACGCTTATCAAAAAGTATATGAAGGAGATATTGAAAACGGTGCGGTACTTCTGGGTCAGTCAATCGGAATTATTGATAGTATAGATGATGTCAACGATATTATTGAAGGAGTCATAAAACAAGCGGAAAATACAATTAGAAAGAATAGTGCCATGATAAAATAGAAAATAAAGTAAATTTAAATCAGATTTTAAAAAATTTTTAATCTTTTATTCTTTTTTTTCCTTATATGAAATTCTGTCTTCCCTCTAGTTTTCAATTTCAATTACTAATTCTTCATTATATTCTATAATTACTTTAGTGTAGCCTCTTAACATTTCATCAACCTCCTCATTTCCCGTATCTACTCGTAAACACATCAGTCCTTTCATTTTTTCTTCTGTTGCTACTACTTGAATATTTTCCTTACCGATTTTTTTAAGAACTTTTGGAGTAAATTGTTTATTTCCCCTTCCAAAAATAAATCCTTGCCCTCCAATTGGAGATACTATAATTTCAGCAGTATTATATTTATCTAATAATTCGAGAATTCCATTCTCATTAATATCTGTTGCCACAAGATTTTTATTATAAATGGCATCTATACCAAGTAGCGCTTTAGAAACATTCAGTATATCCGAAATTGCTTTTACGGTAGTACCAGGTCCTAATAAATATAACACATCATCTTCCATTTTCTCTATAATATGTCTCGCTATATCTCTTTTATTTTCTTCTGCTGTTTTGCCCATTTTTGAACTCTGTTTCCCGCCTTGTAATAAACTTTGGACTTTTGGAACTTTTAGGTATCCATACAATCTTGATTCTAGTTTTCCTTTTCTGAAGGAATCTTCATTAATATCAAGAACTTCTTTTTCGAGAGTGTCTGTTCCAATAATGAAAGTTTCAATCATCTCTGCAGCAGCTCTGGGATTAAGTGCAAAAACTGAGCTAAACATTTTTACTCCAGAAGGAATGGCCACGACAGGAATTTCCAATCCAATCGCATCATAAATATCTCTTGCGGTTCCATCGCCTCCACAAAATACGAGTAATTCAATATTTTCCCCAATCATTTGTTTGGCTATTGTTTTAGTATCCTCTGCTGCTGTAATATTACTAATCACTCCAATAATTTGAAATTTTATCCCTTTATCTTTTAAAAGGGCGGCTCCCATTTTCCCTGGTGCCGTGAGAAATATAATTTTTTTACTATTTTTAATATTGGATAGTAATACGCTAACTCTTTCTGGCGTTATAGGTTTAGCTCCTAATTTCAAAGCTTCTTCTATAATAATACCATCTGTTCCTTTTAATCCCACAGAACCACCCATGCCCGCTATGGGATTGATTATTAATCCAATCTTCTTTTTTGTCATCTTTTAAGAAGGATAATTCAAAAATTTATAATCTAATTTAATTAATGTTTTATAAGCATTAAAATTTAAATTTAAAATACATTATAAAAAATTACAAAACCTTGAGAGATAGATTGGTATGGATTTTATTATCATTGAAAATGAAAAGATTGGGCAGGTAAAAGCAAAGTTGCTAACGAATAAAAACCCAAAAACGTGTCAAGCTATTTGGGATGCGTTACCCCTTGAATTAAATTTAGCGAGATGGGGGGAAGAATTATACGGAACTATTTCTGTGAAAATGGATGCAGAAAACTCGCAAACTGAATGTGAAGTAGGAGATATTGGTTATTGGATTGATGGAAAAGGTTTCTGTATTTTCTTTGGACCTACACCAGCAAGTTCGGGCGATAAGCCTGTTGCAGCAACTCCCGTAAATATCTTTGCGAAAATTGAAGGAACAGACCCAAAAATCTTTAATCAATTTGATACGTTCTATGGGACTGTAAAAAAAGGAGATTAAAACGTACCAAAACTCGGCAAATTATTGGAATAACAGATTTTCCAGTGAAGGGAAAATATGGGGACATACACCAAGTAATACTGCAAAATATGCCCTAGAACTTTTCAAAAAGCAAGATATTAAAAATGTTTTAATACCCGGGGCAGGATACGGCAGAAATTCGAAACTATTTTCAAACCAAAATTTTGAAGTTGTCGGTATAGAGATCTCCGAAATAGCTTACAATATAGCTAAAGGTTATGATAGTAAAACCAAATTTATCTTAGGATCTATTTTGGAAATGCCGTTTAACGATGAATTATATGATGCTATATACTGTTATAATACATTACATTTATTTCTCAGAGAGGAACGTATTAAAATCCTTAAAAAATGTTATAATCAACTCAAAGCTAATGGCTTTGTATTTTTTGTTGTCTTTTCAGATAAGGAAAAAAGCTTTGGTAAAGGAAAAAAAATCGAAGAGAATACCTATGAATCTAAGCCGGGGAGACCCACTCACTACTTTACGGATGAAGATATAATTGAGCATTTCAAAGATTTTTTAATTATAGAAACTGGTATTATGGTGGATCAAGAAAATCATGGCGAGACAGGATTACATACACACATTCTTAGGTATATTTTTGCTCAGAAAAAAGAAAAAAATCAGTAAAAAAAGTTTTATTTTTAACAATTTTAATTAATCTAATCTTTTACAATTGGCGCACTACACCGTAATATATAAGAAAGGCGCCAATTAATACGGAAACATCGTAGATATTCCATATCTGCCTGAGGAAAGGATCATTTATCAAAATCATAACTCCTACTCCGAATAGTTCTATGTAAATCATAATCGTCCCTATCATGTATATCTTCCATCTTTTTTTGATTTCAGGATCTTCAAACATCTTATAGAGCTTATAAGATGTATATAATGTAGGGATCATTGCAAATCCTATCCATACGATATTTGCATAAATAAAAAATTGTAAATTCCAATGAGGTCTATAATACGTATTTTCATTGATCCTCACCCCCTCTGGAATGAAAAATAAGACTAATAGTAAGGCACTATAGATGCCCAAGATAATTAATTGTTTTTTTAATGTTATTAACTTCTCTGATTTCATCAATAAGATGTTAAACAATAATAAAAATATTTGTGCAAGGCAAAAGAAAAAATATGTTATGATATGTAATGTAACAACTGTACCCTCATCAACATGTGTAGTTAATAGGGCATAAATGGCATTAAATACTCCACCTAAAAAGATGAATATAAAAAAGCCGCTTATTGTATAATTTAACCGATTTTTATTTTTTCTGATTATAAGAAACGCAAGAATTAGAAAAAATATCCCTCCACCTAAAAAAATGATGAAAACTTGAACAACTCTCGAGACAGGTATTGTTTGGAACATAAAATCCCCATAATATTTAGGTTATAAATTTTAGTATCTTTGTCAACTATTATTTCTACTTAAGTATTTATAAATGCTTATGTTTAGAGATTTTTAATAATAAGATCAATTTATTAAATCAACTATTAAAAAAAAAAATAAATTTAGAAAAAATAATAGAACTAAGGTTCTACTAAAATCTTAATTTCTTTCGTTTCTGGATCAATAGCACACTCAAAACCTTCTTCCACAATATCGTTTAAAGGGATAATTTTTGTTATTATGGGATCAGGATCAATGAGTTTCCGGGCAACTAAATCTATTGCATATCTAAAATCTTCTTCAAGATAGCCATAAACACCTTGTATTCGATTTTGATTCATTACATATTTTAACAGGTTTATTTCAAGAGGTTTATCCCAAAGTCCAACTTGAACAACAGTACCACCTTTACGAACCACATTTAGAGCTGCATTTACTAAGAGAGGTACGCCCGAGCATTCAAATACGAAATCAACCCCTGATACACCCCTTTTATTTGATCTTTTAATTTTAGGTAAGGTGAGTTTACCCAAGGCAATATCAGGGCTGAAAATTTTAGCTATTTCAAGTCTGTGAGGATTTTTTTCTACAACAACAGTCGTGCGTGCTCCGGCAATTTGTAAACATTGGAGCATGAATTGACCCATTGTTCCCATTCCTAATATAACCGCGGAATCGCCAGCAATAAAGTTTGCTTCTCTTAGAGCTAGAAGTCCTGTTCCAATTTGATCAAAAACTGTACCAAATTTATCTGGAATTGAATCTGGGAGGGCTACTAAATTTTCTGCAGATACCAAGACAAATTCTGCAAAACCCCCATTAGCTCCAATGCCGATTGCATCTTCATAAACACATAGATTCGTAAGACCCTGTTTACAATAAAAGCACTTTCCACAGTTAATCGTTGGAAATATAGATACACGATCACCTTCTTTCCATTTTTTTACTCCTGGACCTAATTCTGCTATTGTGCCGGTTATCTCATGACCTAAAATTACATGTGCGGGATACAATCCAGTTTTATACGCTTCTAAATCTGATCCACATATTCCAGCATACTTTACCTTGACTAAAACTTCATTCTCCTTAGGAGTTGGCTTTATAATTTCTACCAATTCAATTTTCTTTTTCCCATGATATTGCGCACCTAGCATTAACACTCCCTCTATTTCTGTGTTGAGACTTCTAAAACTATATCTTCAGCTTTTCTCTTCACTTCACGTTTCCAAGAAGCAGGATTATAAAATTCCTTAGCAAGGTAATCCATTACAGTATTCACTTTAGGATTGATCCGTACGTCTATTACAGCGGGAATTCCAGAATCAAATGCCCTCTGTAATGCAGGGCGAATCTCATTAGGATCAGTGACTAATTCTCCATAACAATTGAAGGCTTCGGCGTATTTATCATATCTTGTTTCATCACTTAATGAAGACCCCAAACCAAAGTACTTTTTGCCATGTGCTAATTTTTGACTTCGTGCTACCATCCCCCATAGTCGATCATTAGCTATAACAACCACAAAAGGTAAGTCATGTCTTCGAGCGGTATCAATCTCTTTACCATTGAATAAAAAGGAACCATCTCCCGTTAAAACAACTATTTTCTTATCTGGATGGGCATATTTAGTAGCTATAGCCGCTGGAACTCCACCGCCAAGATGTTGGAGTCCCATACCTCCAGCAAAATATATTGATTTAGGGAAATAAGATTTTGTCAAAGTTAAACCCCAAACCGTTGTATCACCTCCATCTAAAATAATATATCCATCTTTAGGCATGAAATCCGCTACTTCCTTAACTAATCGCTGAGGTTGAATTGGAATTTTATCTGAAGAACCATCTCTCTCTATACGTTCATTAAATTTAGCTACTTCCTCTTTTATAGCCTGAATCCAAGAAGTTTCTTGTCGTGGGGTTTGTATTTTCTCTTTTGCAATCTTACTCAGTTGAGTAAGAACACCTCTTACATCTCCCACTATGGGAACATCAATAGCTCGGTTTCTACCAATCTCTTCTGCTTTTATATCAACTTGGATGAGTTTGGCATCATCTCCAAAGCAAGGCATATAACCGAAATTCATCATTCCAGTAATTCTTGATCCTAATATTAAGATAACATCAGCCTTTTGAAGTAATACAGTTCCAGGTCCATCTAATGGGCTCGCTAACCCAAAATATAAGGGATGATCAGGTGAGATGCAACCATTTCCATAACCCCACAATCCTACAGGTATCTGGGTCAATTCAGCGAATTTTACTAGCTCTTCAGAAGCACCAGAAAAGTTTACTCCTGTACCAGCAAAAATGAAAGGACGTTCAGCTACTAATAATAAATCTAATGCTTTGGACACAAGTTCTTCATTTCCATATGGACCATGGAAAGCTCGAAGTTTTTCTACCGGTTTGAAGGCTTGTTTTATAATTTCCAATTCGTCATCACATTCTTTTATCATCTCATCTACAGGAATAAGTAATAAAACTGGACCAGGTCTACCTGTTGAGGCTATTCTAAAAGCCATATTGATATATTCAGGTATTCGAGCTGTTTCAAAGCAGTATCCCGTCCATTTTGTTACAGGACGAAATGCAGGGGCAACATCAATTTCATTAGCAGAGAGTTTGTCAAATTCCATCAAAGGTGTACTGGGGCAAATTGCTACAATTGGAATACCCGAATCCATAGCCAAGGGAATAGAAGGAAACAAATCGGTAATTCCAGGACCACTCTGAACTGAGCAAACTCCTACTTTACCAGTTGCTAGATAATAACCGATAGCAGCATGTCCAGTAGCTTGTTCATGACGAAAATCTATCAGATCGATTCCAGTTTCTGTACATTCTTTATCCTGGCAGTAATTATATATTAAATCATTGTCTCCGCAAAGTGTAAAAATTACTTTAACACCTTGATTACTTAAGGCGCGTACTATTAGTTGCGCTCCATTTACTTTAACCATTTTTTCCACCAATTTTTTCTTTTTTTT
>CAZRKO010000066.1:0-8540 GCA_964600445.1 uncultured archaeon | reverse complement strand
CACTATAATTTTGCTAATTTCTTTATTTGTTGAATCATTTCAACCTTAATATCCTCATGTTTTATATTTTCAAAGGAAACAGCGTCTAAATTCTCCAAGGTCGACTTAATAATTCTTTTGTAATCCTTTCCAGAATTATATTCTTTATTAAATTTTTCTTTAGCTTCTCTTAAAGTTTTCTCAATATTTTTGAAATCTTTATGAACATAGTTTTTTGCAATTTTTATTATAATAATCAAAATTTAATCAAAATTTTAAATTACTTAGATTTTTAAATTTTTAGTAATAATTATAATTGTTTTTTTTTAATTATTTGTTCCTAATTAATAATTTAAGATTAAGAGGCTTTATTTTGAAATAACAATAAAACTAACTTCTCAAAAATTTTAATCCAAAATTAAAAATATTGAAATTTTCCTATGTATTATAATAGAATTTATAATAATTATCATATTTTTTTTTTAACATATTTGATTAGTAAATGAATCCATCCTTAAGAGGGGTAATCTAAAAATGCAAAAAAAACCAGCTGGCCAAGAATTGGCTCAAAAGGCATTAGAATTATTAAATGAAACAGATAAACTTGAAGAAGAGCAGAATTGGGCTAAGGCAATTGAAAAATATCAACAAGCTGCTGATTATTTAAAACAATCTGGATATTTACCTCATCGAATAGAAGATATCTTTAACAGAATATCTGAAATTAAAAAATTTTTAGTACAAGAAAAACAATATCAAACGCAAGCACAACAAATACAACTTGAACAAGTACAAGAACAGGCATTCGCAATATTAGATGGTGCTAAAAAATTTGAAAATGATGGTTATTTCGAAGATGCCATTCAACAGTATATGTCTGCTATTAAATTATTAGTTGAATCAGGATGGACTGAGAGTCAACTTGAAAATTTAAAATCAAAAGTTTTAAGCCTGACAGAAAATCTTGAACGCCAAAAATTAATTCAAGGACAGAGAGAAATATCATATCATGAACAGCAAGCTCAAATTCCAGTGGACTCAAAACCGCAAAAGATCAGTATAGATACAGTACAATCAACAATAGACAAAAAACCTGAACAAATAAAAGTATTCGAAGCAAAAAGAAAGAGAGAGGAACAAATTCAGAATGAAGCCTTTCAGATAATAGATCAAGCAAAGATTTTTGAGAAGGAAAAGAGATATGACAATGCGATTAATAATTATCAAGAGGCAATTAGGTTATTAAATTCGATTGGTTGGACCGATCAGACAAAAAATTTGCAAATTTTAATTGGAAAGCTTAAAAAAGATAAGGAAAACTTTGAGAGAGTTGAAGCCCAAAGAAAAGAAGGATTGTATTTTGAAGCAATAGAAGTTAAGCTTGGTCTAGATCAATCTGAATCTCAGACTAAGGTTGAAGTAAGAAAACAAAAGCTTATGGAATTTGAAAGTAAAAAGAAAAAAGAGGAAGAAATTCAAACTAAAGCATTTAATATCATTGATATTGGAAAAAGGCTTGAAAGGGAAAAAAAGTATGATGATGCCATTGAAAGTTTCCAAAAGGCCATAAAACTACTTCAATCCATCTCATGGGACTCTTATATTCAACCAGTTGCTAATTTTATAAATGGCATAAAAGAAAAGATGGAAAGAGAGTTAAAAGCAGAACAAATTAAGAAAAAGCGGCAAGACGATTTAAACAAACTTCAAGAAACAATATACAAAAAGAAAAAAGAAAAAATTGTACAAACAGCCCAGGAATTTGAAATACGTAAGAAGGATTTTGAACAAGAAAAATTAAAACAAGCTGAAAGGGAAGAACAATTTTTCAATTTGTTAGATAATGCCGATAAAATCTTACAAGAAGAAAAAAATTATGACAAGGCAGTTAATGAATATGAAAAAGCTTTAGGAATGCTAAAAAATTTAGGAGCTGGATGGGAATCTTATATAATAACGATTAAAGCTACAATATCTAATATAAAACAGAGAAAAGAGTATCAATCGAAGAATGAGTTAGAAATCCTGAAGGAAAAAGATAAACGGATTGAAAAGGAACTAGAATTCCAGAAACAAGTTGATGACTTATTAAAAAAGGAGCGCAAAAAATTAGAACAAAAAGAGATCGAATTAAGGGAGCGTAAAGAAGAAGTGAGATACAGAGAGCAAGCTAAGAAAAGAGCTTTTCAATTTCTGGAAACGGGTCAAGAATATATTAAACAAGGAGATTTTGACAAAGCGATTTATGCATATCAAAATGCTGGTAGCATTTTTGCTGAAATTCAGTGGACTGATGAGCTCCCACTTATTGAAAAATCAATATCTGAGCTTGAAATGAGAAAAAAAGACTTATTCTCATCAAGACAAGAAGAAATGCAAAAATTAACCGAAAGAGAGAAACAAGAACGAGATTTTCAAATGCAATTAGCAACCCAATTGCGATTAGAGCGTGAAAAATTAAAACAGAAAGAGATAACATTAAGAGAGCATGAAAGAGAGTTAGAATATAGAGAAACTAGAAAAAATGATGCATTTAAATTATTAGATGAGGCACAAAATTATACTAAAAACGGAGATTTTGATAACGCTAGTGAAATATATCATCAAATAGCAAATATTTTTGCCGAAATTCAATGGGATAATGAAATTGATCTGATTCAAAATGCAATTATTGAAATTGAAAATAAAAAAAGAGAAGCGCAAATACAAAAACAGAATGATTTCCAAAAAGCTTTAGAGAAAGAGCGTGATGAAAGAATTTTTCAAGAAGATATGTCAAAAGCGATTCAAAATCAAATGGAAAACTTGAAAGAAAAAGAAATTATAATAAGAGATCAAGAGGAAGAACTGAAGCATCGTGAAAATAAAAAAGAAGAAGCTTTTGAATTGCTAGATAAAGCTCGTACGTTCCTTTCTCTTAGAAAATTTGATGAAGCTCTTGAGATTTATTATAATGTAGCCAATATTTTCGCGCAAATTCAATGGGCAGATGAAATTCCAATTATCCAAAACGCCATAAAAGAAATAAAAGAAAAAAAGAAAGAAAAAGACTTATGGAAGCAGAAAGCAATGGAGAAAGCTATAGAAGAAGATACAGCTTATCAAGCCTTTATAGATCAAATGAAAACTCAACGAGAAATTGAAAAATCAAAATTATTGGAAAAAAGCGAGCTTATTGAAAAACAAAAGAAATTAAGCGCTCAAATTTTAGCTAAACAAGAAAATACTTTTAAAATTATTGATGAAGCAGATGAATTTCTTAAACAAGAAAAATTTGATGAAGCTATAAAAAAATATAAAGCAGCAGAGTCTACTTTAACAGAAATAGGATGGGCACCAAGCTACTTAAGATTGTTACAAGAAAACCTTAAAACGATACAAAATAGGAAACTAGAAAAAGAAAAAGAAAAAGAAAGAGAAAAGGAAATTAGAGAAAAAAGACAATTAGAAGAGCTACAATTTCAATCAAGAATTACTGATGAAATTCAAAAAGAAAAAGAGAGAATGGAAGCCAAAAAAATAGAACTTCAACAACGAGAAGTATTGAAATCTATAATGGAAGACCAAAAATCAAAATCTTTTAGTTTAATAGAAGAGGCCGAAAATCTTTTGAGTAAGGGCCAATATGAGCAATCATTAGAAAAGTATCGTCAAGTTGATTTAATTTTTAGTGAAATACAATTTCCTGCCCAAGTCATCAAAGATACAATTTTAAAGGTCGAAGAAAAAAAGAGAGAGGAGTCTTTAACTAAACAAAAAGAATTAGAAAGGCAACTTAAAAAGAACCAAGAAGAATTCTTATTTAAACAACAGATTTCTGAAAAAATGGTGATTGAAAAACAGAAAATGCAATCCAAACAGATTGAAGTCAAGAAAAAAGAAGAACTTAAGGAATACATGGAAAATAGAAAAAATGATGCTTTCAAGTTATTAGAGGATGCCGAAATGTTTATAAATCAATCCCAGTATGATAAAGCCCTAGAATTTTATCAAAGTGCTGAATTAATATTAAATGAAGTTCAGTATCCATCTGATGTTATTAGAGATATGATCTACCAGGTGCGAGAAAAGAAAAAGAATTATGAAATAGTTAAACAAAAAGAAATTGAATTTAAGATTCAAAGAGAAAGAGAAGATTATGAGTTCCAGAAAAAAATTACTGAAGATTTTAGGAAAGAAAAAGAAAGATTAAGCGTCAAAAAATTAGAATTAGAAGAAAAAGAAATATTGAAGGCAAAATTAGAAGAAAAAAGAGAGCAGGCTTTCAGTATTTTGGACGAGGCTCAAAATTTTACAAAACAACTAGATTATGATCGCGCTATTGAATATTATCGAAAGGCAGAATTAGTTTTAAATGAGCTCCACTTTTCAACTGAATCAATTAAGAGGATGATTGCTCAGGTAATAAGTCTAAAAAATGAAAAAGAGAAAGAACAAGAATTAGAACTTAAAAGAGAACTAGAGCGATTAGAAGAGAATAAACAACTAAGAGCATTAATAGAAGAAAGAAAAAGACAGGAAGGAGAGAAAAAAATCGCTCAACAAATAGCAATTCAACAAAGAGAAAAATTAATTCAAGAACAGATAAGCCAAAGAGAGGCGGCTTATGCTCTTTTAGAAGAAGCAGGCAAATATCTAAAAAGCCGTATACCCGACTATGATAAAGCAATCTCTTTGTATTTGCAGGCGAGAAAAATTTTAGCAGAAAAAATTGGATGGGAGCCAGAAATAAATAATCTAGAAGCGCTTATTAAAGATTTACAACAAGAAAAAGCTAACTTTCTAGAAAGGCAGCGAATTGAAGGACAAGCTCAGTTAAAACGACAACAGGAATATGAATTATTTAAAGAAGAAATGAGAAGAAAAAGAATAGATCACGAGAAACAAATGGAAGACCAGAAATCAAAACTAAAACAATTTGAAGAACGAAAAGAATTGGAATCAGCACTAAGAGATGAAGGATTAAAACTCATAGGGGAGGGAAAAAGAAATGCTGAGCTTAAAGCATTTGATAAAGCATACCAAATGTTTGAAAGGGCCATATCTCATTTTAGAGAGATAGGATGGGATGAACAGATCAAATATATAGAAACTGAAATTAAAAATGCGAAAATTTTAGATGAAAAATTCAAGCACGAAAAATTGGAGCGGGAAAGAATCCAAGATGAATTACAAAAACAACGAAAATTAGAAATGGAAAAATGGAAACAAGAAGATCTCCAAATAAGAGCAACAATTGGAGAGGTTGGAAGCCTAACTGACGAGATTAGTAGCCTTTTTAGAGCTCGAGAGGAGCAATTAATAGTAACAGAAGCACAGAAAAATCAACAAATAAAAAACGAAGCCAATGAATTCAGTAGAAACATTTCAAGAATGCTGCGTATAAAACAAGAACTACTATCAGAATTGAAAAAAACCGAAGAAGAGGAGAAAAAGAAAAGAGCCGATGAGCAAAAAGCCAAAGAACGAGAGGAAGTTGATGAAATTGCGAGAATGCTTCGAGAGCTTAAGAAAAAAGATAAATAAATTTATATTTTTCATTTAAAATTGTTTTGTTTAATAAATTTTTAAACTTATTAAAATTCTTAATAATTTAAAGTATCTAAATTCATAATTAGAATATTTATTAATGAAAATTCTTTGAAAAAAAGATTAATTACGATTAATTTTTTAATATCTAACTTAAAATTTTATAATTTGATTATAATATATTATTAAAAAAAGAAACTACAATCAAAAAATGATGATTGAAAAAAAGGATGAGATTCTTAAATCTCGGATGTTTGCTAGGCAGCAGTTAATTGATGGTTGGGATCAATCGACAATTGATAATGCATGCATACTGGTAATAGGTGTAGGAGCACTTGGCTGTGAAATTGCAAAAGATTTTGCTTTAATGGGTATTGGTAAACTTATTTTAGTTGATTTAGATTTGATAGAAACTTCCAATTTATCTAGACAAATGTTATTTAGGCCAGGGGATGAGGGAAGACCAAAAGCGGAAGTTGCTGCTGAACGATTGAGGGAAATGAATCCGTATTTGAAAATTGATTTTTATTTTGAAAAGCTTCAAAAATTACCTATGTCTATATATGAAGAGGCAGATGTAGTTGTTGCCGCATTAGATAATTTTAATGCTCGATTAGATTTAAATAAGATATGTCTTCGATTGAAAAAGCCAATGATTGAGGGTGGAACTGTAGGTTTTGAGGGACATATACAAATTGTAATTCCAGAGGGCTCAGGATTAGAATATAAAAATAAAGATGCTGAAATTGATAAACTAGTCGAGGCAAAATTATGGGAACTTAGTGAAGATGATTATCCAAAATATTTTCTAGCTATGGAAAGAATTGAAAAATTAGAAAACCTGATCGAACAAATTAGTGAGACTATAATTGATCCGATAAAAGCAAAAATTAGAAAAGAAATAGAAGCCGCATTTGATGAAAAATTTGCTCCAGAAGTCTTAGATCAAACCCCTTGTTATAGATGCTTATTACCGATCCCTCCTGCCGATGATAAATTGGTTGCGGCATGTACTCTAAAAGGGATTCCAAGAAATAGAAACCATTGCGTTATTAAAGCAGAAGTAGATTTTGAGAAAATTCATGGGCATAAGCCAGATCTAAATAAAGATGAGGAGGTTTTGAAATTAAAAGAAATAGCTCAAGAAGAATTGGAAAAATTGAGACGGAGAGTATTCAACGAAAATGTCCTCCCTGAAAAAAGAAATTCTTTAACTCAAGAAGAGATTAAAGACTGGCAAGAGAATATTCTAGAAACTTTTGGACCAGATTATAGGTTTGAAGAGATGGAAAATATTTTAGGAAACAAAATTGCTGCTATACAAACTGTAAGTTCTGTTATTGCCAGTATTGAATCTCAAGAAGCATTAAAACTTTTGTTTCGCGTTAAAGGTCGAAATATCGGACCTCCAATGGACCCTCCATATGTAAATTATAATGGCGTCTATGGGCAATTTGATCATTTAGATATCATAAAAAGAGATGAGTGCCTTGCCTGTGGTAAAATTACTGGCGAAGAAAATGTTAATATAGTTGTACCATTTGATGCTAATGTTGGATACATCTTTGAAGCCATGAAAATTAGCGGTTTCACTTTAGATCCAGAATTATGGTTGATTACCAATCCAATGACTAAGGAATTTGTTTGGAATCCTATGGTTGCCTCATTAAAAGATCCCAATTATAAGCTTAAAGCTTTAAAAATTAATAGTAATGATATAATCACAATAACTCCATTAGGAAAAGCAAGGGAGGAGTCTGAAATTAAAAAATATAATGTAATTGTTGTCTACATGTAAAGTATCTAAGTTAGATTCAAGTCTTCTCTCTTTTTATTAACTATCTCTATAAGCTCGTTTATTAAATACGAATCAATACCGGCATTTTTTCCAGTTTGTAAATCCTTTTGAAGATCACCAAAATAGATCATATCTTTGTTCGCTACTCCAAAATATTCCTTGATTTTTATTAAGCCATCTGGATTAGGCTTCCATTTCCTTAAATCTTCCCTTCCGATAATATAATCAAATTTGTCGTATATCTTAGCTAATTTCAATGATTTAATAATAGCTTTTCTTGTATTAAGAGAAAAAACAGCTAATTTGGTATCTCTTGATACATCAAACAAATTCAAGTTATTGATGAAAAAAATAGTCTGTTCAATTTCTTTATTATCATTTATGTTTTTCATTTCATATTCTTCTAAAACTTTAAAAAAAAAATTTAATTCTCTCTCGTCCTTTTTTTCCACTACATAATCAAGACATGCTGAAATATGTTTAAATTCACATTCCTCTCCGTAAATTTTAGAATATCTCTGACTCAGAATTCTTTTTATAAAACGCCAATCAACGGCTAAGTCAACAATTGTTCCATCCAAATCAAAAACTATAACTTTTTTGTGTTTAAATTTTTTAAATGATATCATTCTTCTTTCAAATTAAAATTTCTAACATGTATATTAATTAAAATAAGAATTAAGATTTATGTGAATAAAAAGTCGAATTTTCTGAAGAAATAAAAGGCTAGGTTTAGTTATATATTAAATAAAAATGAAAAAAAAGAATATTATTCTTCCCCGAAATATTAGTGACCGAAGTTGAAATAAAAAGCAATAAAAAAAAAAGCTATGGCATATTTGATTTAATTAATTATAGAGTTCTTTTTCTCAACGTAAAATTTTTGTTTTGAAAAGTTTTTTAACTAATTAACACATTATATTTTTAATTTTTTTAATTTTAATTAAATACAAATATACAAGATTGCACAATATGTAAGATTGCAAAATTAGGTGATTAAAATAAAATTACTTAAGAAAGTGATGATAGACAGATGAGGGAAGAAACTGACTACGGGGAAGCTCTGGAAGCTTATAAAGATAATAATCTTATAATTCTTGAACCATGGGGTAGAAGTGTTGATCATCTCCGTCTATTAATTATAGGTAAACCGAAAACCCCATATGCGGATGGAAAGTTCATATTTGAAATTAAATTTCCTAATCTTGATATAAAAGGACAAGTAGTAAACTTA
>CAZRKO010000065.1:0-8540 GCA_964600445.1 uncultured archaeon | reverse complement strand
TGTATCGAATGCTTTTGTTGCGGAGAAAGTTGCCCAAATAATGCCATAAGCGCTAAATTTTACATCTTTAGAGTCTTACCACTGTTGATATTATTGTTAAGTTTAGGAGCAATAATTATCGTATGGCTCCTAATTTCTACTTTGAATTGGATTTTTTAATTTTTAAAAATACTTTAAATTTTCATTTAGTATTTTAAAATAATTACCTGTTCTTGAGTCAAATTCGACTTAAACCTCATAAATTTAAATATTTTTCTTCTCTTATTATAATGATAACTCAATGAGAGAAAACAAAAAATATTTCCCCGTGGGGAAACTCAAACACGACTTTTTAGCTAAGATGCTTAATTATTTTATTTCTGATTTAGATATCCAAGACGAAAGAGTAATCATGGGCTCTAAAATTGGAGAAGATGCGGCTGTGATTGATATGGGTGAAAAGTATTTGATTGCAAAAACGGATCCTATTACATTCGCTACAGATGAGATTGGCTATTATGCTGTAAATGTAAATGTAAATGATGTAGTATGTATGGGTGCCGAGCCAAAATGGTTTCAATCTACAATATTATTACCAGAAGAAGATACAACTGAAGAAACTATTGAAAACATTTTCAAAAGCATTCATGATACATGCAAATCTATGAATATAACTGTAATAGGGGGGCACACAGAAGTGACTCCTCAGCTTGATAGACCCATTGTTATTGGTTCTTTATTAGGGGAGGTCGACAAGGAAAAACTTGTATTAACATCAGGCGCAGAACCTGGAGATGCACTTATTTTAACAAAAGGAATTTTTATCGAAGGGACGGCTATTATTGGTCGTGAAAAAGAAAATGAACTAACGGAAAAAGGGTATGATTCATCATTTATAGAAAGATGTAAGAATTATCTTTATGAACCAGGTATAAGCGTTTTTAAAGAAGCACTATTAGCTAATGAGAGCTTTAAGATTAAATCATTTCATGATCCAACGGAAGGTGGTTTATTCTGCGGAATTGCTGAAATGGCTATTGCTTCTGAAACGGGAGTTCTCGTTGAAGAGGAAAGAATAAAAGTCCTTCCCGAACCATTAGAATTAAGTAAGGTTTATAATTTAAATCCGATGGGTACCATTTCATCAGGGTCATTATTGATTACTTTAAAAGATGAAGATGAGGAACCCTCTAAATTAATTGATATTTTAAATCAAAACAACATTTTAGCTGAAAAAATCGGTAATGTTGTAGATAAAAAGGAAGGATTGATGATTAAAAGAAAAGATGGAAAAATTAAATCTCTTAATTACTCTGAAACGGACGAGATTACCAAAATCTTATAATATAGCTCAGATTATCAAGATATTTCATTATTTACCTAATATTTTTATATTCAGAATTTAAAATTATATTATATCTGTATAATTTATTATTGATTATTCTTTTATATTGATATTAAATCGACATATTGATCTAAAAATTGGTTCAAATTGGTAAATAAAGAATTACCTGATATTTTAAATCAACTAAGTGAGATCTTTTCAGAAGAAATATTTAATCTTAAAATGCATAAAAAAGTGTATTTTAATATATTAGAAAAGAAAAAAGATAGGTTCGAAGAATTTTTAGATCTCATAAGATCAAAATGGCTGGAATTTAAAGAAAAGAATCAGAAAAGAGTAATTAAGAAAACATATACAAGTTTTCTTTATACGAATTTTCACGAGTTCTTTAAACTCTATTTACAGAATTTTTTTGGATTTGATAGTGATTCTTTAGAATTAGTTATAAAAGAAAACATTTCTGATGATAATCTACTTTTAGAATACACTTATAATCTACTTCCTGAAGAAATAAGCCAATATGAACGGTTATCTAAAAAAATAAAGGGTAATTTTTATGGGCTCTTGTTTTTTACAATATATCTATATGTTCTTGTTGCCGTAATGGGAATTTTAATTAGAAAGACAATTGGAGAGAAAATCTTTTTTACACTTGATTGTGGAGTAATAAAGAATGAAGGAGATCGTAAATATCTGAATTTTTTGATTTTAGTTAGAAATGATAACAGGGAGATCTTTATAAATTATTTTTATATGACACTTTTTTACTTTCTTAAGCAATTTAAAGGAATTCCCGATAAATATTATAATAAATTATTGGAAGGAAGAGAAAGATTATACCAAATAGCATTAGAGCAATACCCATTAGTGAAAGAGAGATTAGCCAATTTATTATTTTACTTTTATAAGAAGTGTAAATTATTGGAAAACTTTTGTCCTTTATTAGATTTTTTAAATTTTGTTTGCTCACGTGTAGAAGATTCTTCTTTTTCTAAACAAGACGTTATTAGAAAAGATTTTTTGGATAATTTTGATTATACAATTGAAAAAAAAAAATCGTTAACTAGAATTTTCGATTTCTTGGATCAGAAAAGTACATTATATAGTACATTTCAAGCAAATAATCTTCCATCTCAAAAATCCCAATTTAATCTATTTTTATTAATAATGAAATATTACTTTGCGAGCGGGATAGAGGCTTTTGAAGTTGGTGATATGTTATTTTTACCTGAAACGTTCAGAGAGAGGTTAAATCAACATAACAAAAATGTAGATGATGGTGTAATAGGTTCAAATACCATCAATGATATAAATGAATTTATAGACCACTTTGCAGTATTATCGAACATTGGAGATATCAATAGTGTATTTAAAAAAATATTTAATAAGGAAGTTTCTCATACAAATTATCAATTTTTTAGGTCCTTTTTAAAAAGTTTTAATACTAAATTTTTTACATTAATGGATAAAGAGAATGAGATATTATCTGAGAACCCGAAAAATGAACCCTATACATTTAATATTGTTGTTGATCATATTTCCAGAATGCTATATGTATTAATAGATAAAATATTCCTTAACTCATCCAATCCCGATGACTCCTCTAAAAATTTTATCGATCCTCGAGGCAGATATATTGGAAAAAATATTGCTTTAAGAGTATTAGAACTTTTTATTTTCCAAGAATTTAATTATTCAGATGACATTTGGCCCGAAATATTGATATCTCTAAATGCTAGTAGAGTTAAAAAGGATTTGAAAGGTATTGTTAATATTCCAGATAAATACTTCTATAACGACAAAGATTTTACTAGATTTAATACAACATATAATTTACAATCGTTTGGTCATGCAATATTTTTTGAAGAATGGTTAATAAGTGAAATTATCCTACCCTTAAACGATTTTATTTTGAATATTAGGAAATTAGTAAAGGACCTTTCAAATAAAAAAGAAATTTTCGAACAATTATTTAATTTTATGAGCAGAGATATTAAAGCTAAAGATAAGAAGGCTTTAAATGATATTAAATTTGTATGCGAGCGTCTCGCTCAATTCTGGGTTCGTAAAAACTAACCCTTTTTAGTATTTGATAAATATAATTTATTTCAAACCAAATATTTCTAAAAATTTTTCAAAATTTTTTTCAATATCAATTATAGGGATATTCAAATGATCCAAAGTTTTTTTATTCTTTTTACAAATTAATCCTGAAATCATTTTTACATGTTTAGTTAATTGAGACTCAATCTCATCTAATTCTTTTACACATAGTATAGTAGGATATTCTAAATTTCTAAAGCCTTCTATAAAAATTAAGTCTAATTCAAATGGTCCTTTTGAGATCCAGTCCATTATCTGAGACAAATCAATGTCCTTTCTCGTAAAAATTGTAGTTTCATTGTAAATATTCTTTGTAATAGCATAATTCCCCCCCGCCTTAATAAATTTAAATGTATCTTTCCCTTCCTCATCAATCTGATGTTCATGGATATTTTTTATGACAGCTATTTGAAAATTTAAATTTTGTTTTAACAGCTTAATTGCATTTTCTATAAGATATGTTTTTCCACTTCCAGAATATCCAACCAATCCAATCACATTAAATCTTGACGGCATCTTTCTCGACCTGCGAAAAATCTATTAAATTGTAAGCTCTAATTTAAAATAGATTAGTTTGACCTAAAAATTTAGTGAATTTATACTTAACTATTCCAATAAATCACTATTTAAGATGATCTCCCATTACATTTTTGTTTGTTTTTTAATAATTAAAAATACAGATAAATCCGACAAAAAACAAGCATAAAACTTATCCATATGCTGGAGTATTTAATTTATTAAAAAGAATCAAGATCTCTGTAAATCTGAGAGCTCAATATAAGATTTATCATTTATCTACTTTTCGAGTTCTTAATTTCAGGTTAATAATTATATATAAATAATAATTAAGATCACTTCTTCTTTAAGTATTTAGAAATTATGAGAAAAATATGAGTAATTCAGTATAGATCAAGAGATATTATGATTGCAAAAACCTATAAGAAAAGATATCAAGATTTTATCGAAGAAACCATCTATATTCCTCAAGTACCTAAGTTAAATCTTAAAGAATTTCAAAAACGGAAGTCATCACTCATTTCAGAACTCACTTTTCTGCTTACTACCCATAATAATTCAAAAAATGAGTATACTAATATATCGAAGTTGATTATTTCAACTCTAAACGCTCCTGAAACTTATTTTTTCGATAAAATATTTTCCTTTAAAAAAAATAATCCTTTTAAAAATTTTGATTTGAAAGACTCTCTGATAACTATTAAAAAAGTCAGCAGTTTGCTAAAGCAAACTTCTTTTTTGACTGTCCGACAAATCTTAGAAAACTGCAGTCTTGAAAGATTTTTTATAAAGCTATTTTTAAGAGATTTTTTATTACATGATCAATATCCTAAATGAAAATAGATAATAATACTTCAGTTTGGCTACCCAACTCGCTAAATTATAAAGTTTATACAATTCAATAAATATTATTAAAGTTCTCGTACATATTTATAATATATTTTTACAAAATATCAGAGTGAATTTATGTCCAAAAAAGGAGAACGAATAGTATTCGATGCCAACTTTTTTATATGCATGCTATCCGTAAAAGCAAAGAATATACTTGAAAACTTAGATAGGGCAGCAAAAGATTTAGGACTTGATTATTATATTTCAGAGGTTGTTTATGATGAAATAAAATCACATACTACATTTAAAGAAAAATTGAAAAGGATTGTGAATGTTGAGAAAGTTCAAGATAATGAGATCGCAAATATAAAAGAAGATTTAAAACAATACAATGTAAGATTTCCGGCTCAAGACCCTGATTTATCCCTTATAGTTCTAGGTAAAAGGCTCATGGGTGAAGATGATAAAACTAAATTACATCTAGTCACAGATGATTTTAAATTAGCCAAAAATACAAGTCTTCTATTTAAAGGTAAATTAAATATCTTATCTCTTACAAGTTTTCTGCTCAAACTTCAAAGAACGACAACAAAAACACAATTACGCAATTATTTTAAAAATGTTTGGAAGAAAAGTTTAAATTATACTTTAAGCTACATGATTGAACGCTCAAAAATTTATCCTGCTGAGCAAAAGATAACCTGGTTAATTGAAAAAGCTATAAGTGTAACTGAGGATTCAATTTTATCATCTGATCTTGAGATTGTGAATCCGGACGCAGGTGTAAGATTTGAAATTGGAGCAACTAAGTATACAGATGAGTTAAAAATATGTGAAAAATATATTGAAAATCAAAAGATACCTCAAAGTGAAGAACAAAAAATTGAAAGTATAATAACTTTTCTTGAAAATTTGAAAATCTCAAGAGAATATATCAAACGAGCACGAGAAGCCATAATAAAAAATGAGTCTAAAGACGCTGTAAAGTTTTTGAAAAAAGGAAATGGATTCTTAGTATCCTTATTGCAATTAGCTCCAGGGCAATTAGAGAAATTTAAAGATTATAAGATTGTTGAAATACTTATATGCTCAGAAATCAGTAAAATGGAATTTTTACGAGCATTCCTTCTTGTTTCTCTTGGTCGGATCAGTACTTCTATAGATTCTCTCGAACGAGCCGCCTTATTTTCAACGATTATTCATAATTTTAAAACATGCTTAACACTAAATTATGTTAAAGCTTTGATTTTATTATTTCATGGGTTATATTCAAATGCCATAATGCAATATAACTTTACAGAAGAACTTGCTGAAATCTACAAAGATGACAAGTTAAAACTTAAATGTCTTATTGGTAAAGCGATTGCTATTTATATTCAAGGAGAAGATAGAACTACGGCAATAAACATTATGGATGGGATTTCTAATATTGATTTTGAGAAAAACTTCTTAGATGCCATCATTGTATTTAGTGAACTTGGTGATTATTTCTTAGCTTTGGGACACTCTCAAATTGCTGCTAACCTTTATAATGAAGCTTTAGAAATAAGTATTGATTATAAATTATCTTTTAAAAGTGATATTCTAATCGAAAAATTAAAGAGGGCTTATATAGCGACCGTGTTAAACGGATATTCCGCAGAAGATATTATGGTAGATAGGCTAGATGTTTTACTTGACAAAGCTTATTCAGTTAAAGATATTGAAAAATATAACGAACAAATCAAAAAGATTGCTAGTTTCAATATCTTGTTTTATACTCCCTTTCCTTATATATCAGGGAAAAAAAAGGTAATTCCTTTTTCAAGGCTTCCAGATGAGCTAAAAGAGGATTATTTAGAAGTTGTCCACTTTGAGAAACTAACTGATGGGAAACAAAATCAGATCCTCTTTATTGTTTCTCACTATGAATTAGGATTATTAGGTATTAAGGTTAAAACAGATGAAAATATCACGGGGATTGCTGAAAATTACTCCCTCAAATTAAAATCTACAAGTAAAGTAAAAATTTATGAGCCTGATGAGGAATTAAAAGAGGTATACTTAATTCGTGCTGTAATAGAAGTTACGGCAAAAAATCAATGCGAAATTATCCACACCTTACCTTCTTTTTTCAAACAATTAAATCTCTAATTTTTAATAATTAATTAGAAAAAATTGCCTAGAAAGTTAAAATACTTTTCAATAAGATAAAATAAGATAAAAAAATAAAAGTAGAATACAATTTTACAGAATTTTTGTCTCACTCGTTCTAATTCTTATTTAAACATATACTTTACATATAAAGGATTATATTCTAATTTATTATTTTATTTTAGTATATTAGAATTATAAAAATCATAAAAATATAATGATGTGAATCTTCTTTGTTTCAAACTAATACTCAAGGTTTTGATGCGGCAATAGCCGTTCCGATGTTTATAATTTGGATAACAATTTCTTCATTTGCCTTTATATTTATTTATAAAAAAAAATTATCTAGTAAAATAAGCATATTACTATATTTAATTTCTTTCGTTTTAGGTGGAATTATTTTGGGTGCCATTCCGAATTCTATTTTGCCGATTCAACAAATTTTAATAACTTTTGGATTGGGACTTCCAATAATTTCAATAATACCAATGATAATAATATTGATTTTGCTACTTTTTTCAACATTAATTGTAGGACGATTATTCTGTGGTTTTGCTTGTCCAGTAGGTGCATTACAGGAACTTGCTTCAAAATTAAATTTTAAATCTAATTTGAAAGAACAAAAAAAAATTAAATACAAGTTAGAGATATCTCATAGGACAACAAATATTATTCGCGGAATTTTTTTTATTTTTATTGTTCTTTTATCATTGGTATGGGGAGTTGCTTTATTACAACTTGTTAATCCTTTTTTGGGCCTTAATGCTTTTACAAATCCGTTAATGATTGTTATGTTAATCCCTATTATTACATTATGCGCAACTTTAATTGCTAGTTTTTTTATATATAGACCTTGGTGCAGATTTTTATGTCCATTTGGAGCAGTAGCAGGAATAACTAGTGTCTTAAGTCTTTACAAATATCGAAGAACTGAAGCCTGTACTGAATGTGGGTTATGTGAAAAGATATGTCCCACTCAAGAAGCTAATAGTGATGCTCGTAAAGGAGAATGTTATCTTTGTAATCGCTGCGTTGATATTTGCCCTCAGAATGCTATTGAGTTTACTAAAAAAAAGTAATAAAAGACAATCCCATTTTTTTTATATTCTTAAAAAAAAATCAAAATTATTTTGTTATGAAGTTAAACGAGCAAATGGATAAAAATATTGCAATAGAGGTTTCTGATCTAACTAAAAAATTTGGAGATTTAACGGCTGTAGATAATATCTCATTTTCAATACATAAGGGCGAAATTGTTGGTCTCTTAGGTCCAAATGGTGCGGGAAAGACAACAACAATTCGGATGATAACTGGCGTTCATCCTTTGAATGAAAATGCAAAATTAAAAATTTTTGGTAATGAAGTCACCGAATTTCGTAAATCCTATAAAACTTATTTTGGAATTGTTCCAGAAATTAGTAACGCATATAGAGATTATACTGTTTGGCAAAATATTAAGTTCAATGGAAAAATTTATGGAATGAGAAAAAAGGAAATACAATCTCGTGGGTACAGATTAGTAAATACATTTAAATTAGAAGAAAAAATTAACGTAACGACAAAGGCACTGTCAAAAGGTTTAAAACAACGATTAAATTTTATTATGGCTTTAATTCATGATCCACCAATATTA
>CAZRKO010000064.1:2818-8545 GCA_964600445.1 uncultured archaeon | reverse complement strand
TATATTGATATTATAATTGTTATTAGTCCATTTAAATTTACATATCAATTTCGAAGTACATAACAGTAAAATCGTAGCTTTTTTTAAAAAAAAGGGCGAAAGGAATTGAAGAATGCATTCCTACAGCGAAAGGTTATGAATATGAAAGGATTAATGCTAGTGAAATAAAAAAAATTGTACAAGATATAATAAAACAACGAGAATCAGGCAATTCTCATTAAAAGTTTTTTTATTCATAAACTTTTTTAGTTTCAAATCGTTTTATATCTCACTAAGTTCAAAACATATTTTTAAATGACTTAGGACGTAAAGTACAACGGTTTCAATATAATCAAGATATTGGAATGATATAAAAATATCATAATAAACCTGTTAGTTGCGTTCCTTATTCTTTAGGAATAGATTTTGAATAAATTTATTAAAAAAAATGTTCGATTAAGATGAGTGAAAAAGGCAAAGTAATAGTTCGTGCTATGGTAACAGGTGGTTCGGCAAGCGGTGGTCCGCCTATTACTTAAAGCGTATCGCTTAAGTGATATTTGGTAAAGGACCAGCGGTTGGGCCTACTGGAATTAATATTAAAGACGTTGTTGATGAAATTAATGCCCAGACTATGGTATTTAAGGGGTTAAAAATTCCAGTAAGGATTGAATGTGATGCTGAGACAAAGGAATTTGAGATATTTATTGAAACGCCATCCACAGCCTCACTGTTACTAAAAGAAATAGGGGTTGAGAAAGGCTCGGGCAACGTAGGAGAGGAAAGAATTGGTAATTTAACATTTGAACAGTTAATTAATGTGGCAAAAGCGAAACAAAATATCTTCTTAGACAAAACATTTAAGGCATGTGTGAAAACCGTTTTAGGCACGGCGTTATCTGTAGGAGCAACTGTAGATAGTGAAGATCCGAGAGTCATTCAAGAACGAATTGATAATGGAGACTATGACGATATGATTAAGGAGGATATGTAAAATGAAAGTGGATGACAAATTATTAAAAAGGTCTCTTAACGCTGCGATTGATTTTTCAGTGATTAAAAAGGAAGGGTTTAAAGACAAAATACGTAAATTTGACGAAACCATTGATTTTATTATTAATCTTAAAGATATAAATTTGAAAGATCCTAAGAGTAGAATAGACAAAGAATTGATATTACCTAATGATGTAATTTCAAAAGATAAACCTAATATTTGTGTAATTGCTTCTGACGAGATATTATTAGAAGCTAAAAAGCTTGGTATTGACACATTAGATAGGGATGCTTTAGCAGCACTAGATAGAGAAGAAAAAAAATATAAGAAGAAATTCGTAAAAAATCACGATTTTTTTGTAGTTGAAGATAAATTGATGAGAGATGTTGCGCGATTTTTGGCCCGATTCTTGGGACCTGCCGGAAAAATGCCCAAGCCATTCCCTACGGGATACGGAATAATTTCAAGTGTTGATGATCTAAAAAACGCTTTTGATCGGTATAAAAAAATAATTCGCATACAAGTTAAAAAGCAGCCGATAGTACAAGTGAAAGTAGGCAAGAAGTCAATGGAAATGGATAAAATTTTTGAAAATATAAAAGCCATTGTTGACTATATAGCCGATTTAATGCCTCATAAATTTAACAACTTTAAATCCATGTTCATAAAATCCACAATGGGTAAAGCAATTAGAATAGACGAGGATTTCTTAAAAAATATAGGTGTATAGAAAAATGATCAAACAACGACATATTCCGCAATGGAAATTGGATGAGATTAGTTTATTAGTTGAATTATTTAATAAATATAAAAACATTGGAGTAATTGAAGTCGGACACATACACGACCAACAAATACAAGCAACCCGGAAAATTTTGAGAGAAAAAGCGATAATTAGGATGTCCAAAAAATCCTTACAAACACGTGCGATTGAAGAGTTTCAAAAAGAATCAAAAAAAGAAAATCTAGAACAGCTTGCTAATAACATTCCAGGGCAATCGAGTCTTTTGTTTACAAATATGAATATCTTTGAATTAAAGAAGATACTTTTAGAAAATGAATGGATGGTGCCTGCTAAACCTAATGAAATCACCTCGGTAGATATTTGGGTTCCAGAAGGAGATACGGGTTTACCAACCGGACAAGTTATTTCAGAATTAAACATGACCTTGCGATTACCAACACGTATACAAAATGATACTATTTGGATAAGAGAAGATACCAGAACTCATAAAGCAGGAGAATTAGTGGATGTAAAACAAGCTGCTGTCTTGAAAAAATTGGGCATTAGACCTATTGAGTCTCTGATTAAAATTCATTTTGCCTGGTGTGAAGGTGAAATTTATCCGGAAGAAGTATTATACATGGATATGGGAAAATTACAACAAGATATTGCGTCTTGTTATTTCATAGCCCAAAAACTTGCACTTGAATTAGGAGTTATCGACGATGAAACAATAGAGCCATTAATTCAAAAAGCAAATAGAGAAGCGTTAGGTATTTTATTCGCACTGCCGATTTTTGATGAAGATATGTTGGAAGAATACATAAAAAAGGCAGCTCTTAACGCAAATATAGTGAATTCAATGGTATTTGGGAAAGGTAAGTCTGCTCCAGTAAAAGGAAAAACCCCTGAACCTAAAAAAGAAGAACCAGAAGATGAAAAATCGGAGGCCACAGGCATTTGATCATTATTTTAATTAATTAGGATAATTTTTTTAAATCCAAATTCAAATTTATGAAATAAAAATTAAAACCAAAAAAAAGAGGTAAAAAAATATGGAAAGTATATACGCTGCACTCTTACTTCATAAAGCTTCTAAAAAAATTACTGCCGTTGCGATTGGAAAGATTTTAACCGCTGCTGGAGTCGAAGCAGATAAACCTCAAATTACTAAGCTCGTTGCAGGTTTAAAAGAAGCAGATATTGACACGATCTTAGCATCAGCAACAGCAACTCCTATAATGGCAGCGCCAGCTGCTGGAGGAGGAGCTCCCGCAGCATCAGGAGCCAAAGAAGAAGAGGAAGAAGAGGAAGTAGAGGAAGAACCGACAGGGATAGGCAGCCTCTTTTAATTCTTGGAGGCGGAAAAAGCCGTTCTGGCAGTATGGGCAGTTATTGTGCCAAAATTAAAATTATAATTTTTTTTAATTATTTTTTTCTATTTTTATAAACGTTAATGTAGAGAATTATGGTCAAATAAAAATAGATAGATCTTAAATTATTGGTTCCCAGTAAAAAATAATTGTCTTAGATTGCACATTTCAAAAAAGCGTAATCTTTTTTTTGTAATCTGAATTTTTGTTAAATATTCGATAAAACAAACAATCTATTAATTAATATAAATGCCGAGCAATTTTATTAAGTTCTTCACTCCGTTTGTTAGAGTTATGCCGGAAATCAAGAATCCGCAGAGAGAAGTTTCATTCAAAGAAAAATTTGTATGGACTGCCATTGTACTAGTAATTTATTTGATTATGTCCAATATACCTTTATATGGTGTTGATCTCCAAGAATCAACTGATTATTTTTATTGGCTAAGAGTAATTCTGGCAAGTAAGAGAGGAACTTTAACAGAATTAGGAATCGGACCAATTGTGACTTCTGGATTAATCATGCAGTTATTGCTTGGTTCCAAAATGATCAATATTGACATGAGCGACCCCTATGACCGATCAATGTTCAGTGGAACTCAAAAAGTCTTGGCAATTTTCTTAACAATTTTTAATGCTATTGCATACATGCTTGGAGGAGCATTTGGACCTCCTGAGACTTTAGGGCTAGAAAATATGGTTCTGATTTTTCTCCAATTAATGTTCTCTGGAGTCATAATTGTCCTGCTTGATGAGCTACTACAGAAAGGATGGGGGCTCGGTAGCGGGGTTTCATTGTTTATCGCTGCAGGTGTGTCAGGACAAATCTTTTGGAACGCGTTTAGCTTTATTGAGGCTCCTGGTGAGGCTCGCTTGCCAAGAGGGATTATTATTGCCATATTTTATGTACTATTTGATGATAATCCTGACACGAACATTCAGGATCTCTGGGTTCGGGGACAACTGCCGTCTATCTTAGGATTAGTTACCACGATTATAATTTTTATAATCATTGTTTGGTTCGAAGGGACCAGAGTCGAAATACCCCTTCAGTATAAAGGCTATCGAGGCTTCAAAGGCAAATATCCAATGAAATTGATGTATGTTTCTAATATTCCAGTTATCTTGGTGAACGCATTGTACGCCAACATACTATTCTTTGGTCAGATCATAGCAGGACCAAATTCGCAATTACGAGGTCAAGGATATGACTTCTGGCTCAATTTAATCGGAACATTTACTTATCAAAGTACAGGAGAGGGCACGGGAGGGTATCTTGTTCCCTCTTCAGGCTTAATCTACATACTTTCACCGCCGCTAGGTATGGCAGCACTAATAGCTGACCCGTTACGAGCAGTCATATATCTAGTGATATTTATATTTCTTTGTATTTCCCTAGGGAAAATCTGGGTAGAAGTTTCAGGGCTCGCGCCGCGTGATATAGCTCAGCAGATAATAGATTCAGGAATGCAAGTACCGGGTTTCAGGAGCTCCCCAAAAATCGTTGAAAGAATCCTGAAACGCTATATCCCGACTCTTATCATACTTAACGGAATTATCATCGCATTGCTAAGCTTCATGGCGGACAGCCTTGGGGCGTTAACAAGCGGTACAGGGCTCCTAATTGCTATAGGAATTATTCATCAATATGCAGAGACAATTTCTAAGGAAGTAGCTGCAGAACAATATCCCAGCATGCGAGGATTTCTTGGATTAGATTAAATTTTTGAGCTTTTTCTCTCAAAATTTATTTTAGATCTTATAAAAAGTGTTAAAAAATTTATTAAGCATAAGTGAATATACTTAAACATAAAGTTGTTAAAATTCATAAATAGTTGAAGGTTTATCATATGGCTTTATTAATGGTCTTACAAGATTCGGGTTGGATGAATACTCCTCCAGGCTCAATGTGGTTTATCGTTTTATTATCTGTAATAATCTCTATTATGAGTGTTATACTTACTAAGTTATTGCTTGATACGAAGGAAATGGAGAGAAAACAAAAGCAGATAAAAGCGCATAATGAAGAAAAGAAAAAGATCATTGAACTTGCAAAGGTAGATGTTGATAGATACCATAAAGCCCGTAAAAAATGGGAGAGAAGAGATATAATGCTGAAGAAATCACAACAAGGCATGGCGATGGCCAGAATGAAACCCACCTTAATTACCTTTTTACCAATGATTGTTATTTTTGCGATTCTTAGAGGAATTTATGGGAACGACCCTGTGGCAGCCACACCGATGAATCCTTTAGTTTATGGTCTTTTGCAATGGCCAATTGGTATGGGAATGTCGGATGAAAGTTCATGGATTGGTAACTCTGCTTGGGTTAATTTTACGGCATGGTATTTTGTATGTTCATTAGGTACTAATACTTTACTTCAGAGGATATTAGGATTACAAACTCAAGCCTCTGGTGGAATGGAACAAATGTTTACAGGACAACAAACCGCAGGAGCAGAGTTTCCAGACGTTTAGTTAACAAGGACCAATGAATAAAATAATTGAATCAATTTTTTCTACATTGTATATTTTATAGACAATAAATTTTTATTTTCAATTTTTTTTTTGAATCACCAGAATTATTTAAGAGAACCTCTTTTAAGAAATGGGGGGATACAAATGGATTTAAACTGGTCAGACATTAAATCAGATACG
>CAZRKO010000064.1:0-2718 GCA_964600445.1 uncultured archaeon | reverse complement strand
AAATCTCAGTTAGGTTTTAATATACCTTTTTAAAAATATTGTTAATCCTCTAAATAAATTATCTAGTTGTATTAAAATGGTAAGGTGTAATAAATGTAAGAAAAAAATTAAGAAGAACCACCTAAATAAGGTTTTTCAATTAATTTTAGGAAATATGGATAACGGTAATTTTTATGGGAGTGAAATCCTATATTACCACATAGAAGAATTAACTATTCCAAATTAAATAAAGACGAATTAATTAAATTAGAACAAGATTTTTTTTTCATTACTTTACTTAATCTTTTAAAGAAATTTCTTTTTGGAAATAAGTTTATTTAATTTAAGAGCGCAACGGGAGGGAATTTCGTATTCCAAGAAGATTGGAAAATTTCGAACCCCCGAGTGCGAAGCACACCAGCTTTCTGGGATAGTATTCCACTCCAAGCTGGCGCCGTACCAGGCTAGGCTACCGTTGCTTAAAATAAAAAAATAAAAATTTAATGAAATTATAGAAAATATTCTATTTAAGTCATTTTATAGGGATTGAGACAGGTTGATTCATTAATTTAGTTTTTTCAGCTTTTTTAATAGCGGCTTCAACTGCGTTGTGATCAGCGCCTTTTTTAATATCTATGAGATCTGTTGTTGGTTCAATATGTTTATAGTTAACTCTTCTTCTTTTTACGCTTAATCCATCAACAAGTAAATAATTTTTATCGATAACATCCACAATAACGCAGTAGTATCCTGCTTCTCGTCCCAAAGTTTTGATACATAACCTTCCTATATCATACACGCTCATAATATAATTCGTCACCAAATTATTTTTAGTAAATTTAGCATTACTGGTTTTATTTTTAAATCCAGTAAAGATAAACAAAATATCTTAGATTAAAGAAATAAAACTAAAAATAAATTTTTTATGATTTTCACAAATCAGCTTTTTTTCAACTTTTTATTTTTGATGATTTGAAGGAGGTTATTTAATACTTGTTCAATTGTAAGTCCTTCAGTGGCAAGAATAACATCGTGAATTTCTTTAATTCTTGCTGTATTACTTAAATCAATGTCATATAAATGGTTAAATCGTTCTAGTTCAGATTTTTCTCTTAAAATTGTTTCTTTCATACTATCTTCAAATGATATATTATCTCTTAAAGCAATTCGTTTTACACGGTTTTCTAATGGACAAGTAAGGTGCATTCTAATATCTGCGATATCTTTAAGGAGATATCCACTCAACTGACTGTCAACTATTATATTTCCTTGTTTAGCAACGTCGATCACTTTATTATCCAGTTTGTTATCAATTTCAGGATGTTCTTCAACGTATTTGGAAAATTCTTCTAAAGTCATGTTCATTTCGATTGCGAGATCTCGAAATGCTTGACCAGTTGAGTAATATTTAATCCCTAGGGCTTCAGCAATTAATTTAGCTATAGTAGATTTACCAGTACCATGTAGACCAGAAATGGTTAAAATCATAGGTTTAATTAATTCTTTATTAATTATAATTATGATTAAAAATTTTAAATTAAGAATTCTAAAAATCTAGTAAAATTCAATAAATAGAATGTTATAGTAATTTTCAAAATTTTATTGATTCCAAATCGATTCTCTTATTAAGTTTTTAAGGCAAATAGCACAGTATCGTCCACTTTCTATTCTGTTAGGTCTTCGAGTAGATATATTGGTTTTCTTAATTTTAGCTGGTCTATCTCTTGGGATGGAAGAAAGGGGTTTTTTGCATATAGCACAATGGCTTTTTTTAGGTTTTCTTCTTGTATAATGAATTTTATTTATACTGCCCGGAGTTCTTATACTTTTTCGTGCTTGAGAATGAGATCTTAAACCTGGTCGTGGCATATAATTTTGTTCTCTTTTAGTTAAACTTAGAATAGTTTGCTAAATTAATATTTTTTAAAAGAATGAACAAAATATTAATTTTATCATTTTAACTAAGGATTTAGATTTAATTTGCGTTGAAATTCTTTAAAGATTTGATATAGTTTATCTACTATGATATCCCTAAATCTTTTATTTTTGAAAAGGTTTTGCGGGTTTTTAATAACGTGATTATAGATTTCATTAATTTCTAATTGAATGGATTCAAAACCTGGAAATTTCTTTACACTTCTTTTTAATTCTTTGAAAAGTTTTAAAATTAAGTCGCTACTTGTAAGGCCTTCCAATTTTAATGCATCCATTAGAGTAATAAAAGATGCTGTTATTTCTGAAGTAATTCCAGGTAATTCTAATATGGAATTCCTTAAATTTTTATCAAATTGAGACACGTTTTTATTTTCAATCTCAATGAATTCTTCTGGAGAACTTAAAACATAGATTTCTTTAAAGATTTTAGTTGTCCTGTTATACTGTTCTATAAAGTTCATATAAATTAGAACTTCAGAGAGAGAAATATTTTTTTCATTAAAATACATCTTGATTTTTAAAAGCCCTTTCATGGCGTTTTTAATGGCTTTTCTAAAGAAATTGTCGTTTATGGTACCTTCTTGGTATTTTTTGTATAAATTATTTATTGAATTAACTAAAGCGAATAGTTCAGATTCTACATCAGAAAACTTCTTATTATTATTGTCCATTAATATTATTTTCCTTACAAAATTAAAATAACAAAATAATATTGGAATGTTATCGAACAAAAAAAGATTCGATTTATATGAAAGTGTATGACAAAATCCGAATTCAACGTGTTCTATGTTAAGTGATATTACA
>CAZRKO010000063.1:0-8611 GCA_964600445.1 uncultured archaeon | reverse complement strand
ATAAAAAGAGTGAAATTATTTCTATAGCTAATAATATCCCCGATAAAACCATTAGAACTCAGGTCCTATCAGATGCAAATTATTATAGCAAAATCAGAGAAAACTGTTATAGAAGAGTGAAAGAACATTTTGGGTGGCAAATAGTCACAGAAAAGCTAAACGAATTATACAGAAAGGCTATGGAATTACAAAATAAAAGTTGAGAAGTTTAGAATTCTTCATGATGTTAGTGTAAATTCCATTTTTTCTACGGGATTCCATAATTCCTCGGCTTTCTGTACCCACTCATCGAGATTTTGAGAATTTGCTGGAAATTTTTCGGAATAAAAACTAAAATTTAACTAGAGTTCCAAAATGGATATAAATGTTGAATAATCGCATTTTTCTTATCAGAAACAATTTCTACTTCATTTCTAATCCAATCAGAGATCCACTTATACTTACTTTTAAATCTGGAATCCATGAAGATGATTGCCCCTTTGTCAACAATTTTCCTTATTGGTCGGCCGGAAGCTTGATTTGCCCGTTGTACAGCAGGATATAAATAGGCAAAATTCCAGCCCTGCTTACTAAATACTTTATCATAATATTCTATTTTTGCATTAACCCTCGGTGTAGGTAAATGATAAGGAAATCCAGCAATAATTACAGAGTTCATATAATCTCCCGGATAATCCTCACCCTCTGAGTTTCTTCCCCCACATACACCCAATAAAACGGCGCCATTTTCACGATTACTTGCCATAGATTTAAAATCATTAACCAAAAATGCATTTTCTGAAGCAGATAATCCAGGTTCTTCTACAAACAATTTTTTTTTATTTTTTTCTGCGATAACTTCAAGATTATTGTCAATTAAACCCTTTAAGATTTTATATGAGGCACAAAAAATGCCAACATTAGCGGGAGTAGAATATAAAACTTCATTGATTTTGCTTATCAACTTTTTGAACATAAAAGGTGTTCTATTTTCTCTTTTAGTATCCACACCTTCGGTTATAATTGCTTTAATATTTTGCTTTTTAAAGGGTGAATCTGCGATAATTCCTTTATAACTTTTCCCACTTTCATGTAAGCCCATTAAATGATTAAATACATATGGATTTACGGTTCCAGAAAGATTTAGACATGAATGACAATTTTTTAAAACAGGGACGGCAATTTCCCGAGGATCTAATGCTACAATTTCAAGAGCTATGGTTTTCCTTTCTTTTATTTCTTGAACATTATAACAAAAGAAATAATTCTCTAATGAATAAGTTTTAATCCACTTTAACCAAAATTCTGCTAATGATCCCACAAAATCTCTTGAAATTTCACCATTAGCTAACTTTTCTTCGTGGATTGCTATACTAAACTCGTGCAAATCTTTAATAAAAATCTCTAATTCATTTAAATCGACAAAACCAAGTTTTTTATAAATTTTTTCTAAGAAAATATCAGGAACTATAACCTTTTCCTCTGTTTTTAAAAATTCTTTCTTTTTATTAAGATGGTCAAACAAAATATTGACAAAACTCTGCATTAATATGGGTGATTGATACATTTCTAAATCTTTCAAACAAATTCTTAACGAATATGGTGTTATTCTCTCCGAATTAACATCCGTCGCCACATCAATAATATTATGACATTCATCAATTACTAAAATACAATTGGTAATCTCACGCCCTATAAATTTTAAAAACGTCTCTCTTATGGAAGGATTAAATATCCAGTTGTAATTACAAACAACTACCCTCATTTCTTCTAAAAGGAATTTAGATAAAAAATAAGGACACAGCTTATTAGTAGCACAAAAATTAATAAGATCTTCAGCATCAATGGGTTTTTCGAAAAGATCTGGAGCTATTAGTACAGGTTTATCAAATTCATTTCGTTTTTTCAACAAGTTTAAAAAATGGCTACAATTTCTGTTTTTTCTTAAGTCTCTACAGACAGCCATAGATTCTTTTGGATTTAGTTTCAATGATGATAATGTTTTATTGAGACACATTTCATTTCTGCCTCGTATTGATAGTCCATTTATTTTGACACCCTCAATATTATTCGCATTAATAAACCTTGAGATTTTAATTAATTCTTTAATAACCCTTGTATTTTGGGAATGTGTCCTGCATAAATAAATCAATTTTAAATTCTTTTCAATTACAATTGGGAGAAGGCTGCTCAAAGCAATAATAGTTTTGCCGGTGCCATTTGGGGCGACTAATAAAACTATCTTTTTAGATCTTGCGCTTTCTTCGATTTGTTTAATAATATTTTCTTGCGACTCTCTAAATTGCTCATAAGGAAAGAAATGGAAATAATTTATTTTTTTAGATAACTGTGACTTATTCAATATTTTGATTTTTTTTTTATTAATTAGCTCATTCGAGACGTTTTTATCCTTTTTAATATTCATACTACTTGATTCTCTTTTTAATTCGCCATCTTTTTTGCTAAAATAATTACCACAAAGTTTACAATAAAGCCCATCTTTCTTGGGATATAAGAGATTTCCACAATCGGGACAAAATTTCATAATATATCTCTATTAAATTTAGTTACAATACTTAAACTGATTGAACATTTATATTAGTAAGGACTATAAAAGTTTAATTATTAAGATTATTTTTAAATAAAAAAAAGGCGTAATGTGTTAATATGAGTAATAGATTCGACTGTAATGAATTTATAAAAAAATTTTCTTTTCCACGTTTACCTGGTACTGATGGTGAAAGGCAGGCCCAAGAACTTATTGAATCTGAACTTAAAGCTCTAAATATTGATCAGTATACAAAAGAATCATTTGTTTATACTAGATTTTTTATGAATTTCTTACTGAGAATCTATAGTTTTTTAGTAGGGATGCAAATGATTATTTTAATAATGTTGTTATATTTCCATGCCTTCTATTTAGTAATTCTTCTTGCTTTCGTGCTATTGATAACGGCATTCTTTAGTCGAGAGATAAGAGAAAAGATTCAATTCAAATTCACAAAAATTGGCAAAAAAAGGACTTCTTTAAATTACGTTGTAGAGTTTCCAGCTAAACATAAAGAAAAACATAAAGATAAAAATCAAAATATTGTTATCTTTGCTCATTATGATTCGATTAGCATGAGCTTTCATCCTATATTTGATGGAGTGATTTTCTTTTTCTCCCTTGTTGGTGGAACTTTGTTTTCAGTTCATATTATTTTTATCACTGCACTATACATTTTGAATATAATTCAATCTATTGAAATAATTCAATTTTTTTATGGATTTCTTTTATCTGGTTTTTATAGCTTACAAATTTTTAATAAGAGGCATAATAAGTCTTATGGCACAGCGGATAATGCCACTGCCGTAGGAAACAGTTTTTATTGTATTGATTATTTCAGCAAAAATCCACTAGAAAATACGAATTTAATTGTTGTTTTAACTGGTGCAGAAGAAATGGGGGATTATGGGGCAGATAATTTTATAAAAAAGCACTATACTGAGTATAATATAAGCAATACTTTTTTTATTATTTCTGATACAGTCGGAGCTAATATGGAGACAAATCTTTATGCTTATGCTCAAGGTTTGCCGAAAAAAGAGTATTCTCCATTCATTAAAAATAATATTGAAGAACTTTTAGGTACTGGTCAAGGATCTTATAAAATTAAACCATTGTATATTCCTCCATTAATACACTTTAGTACAGATCACGCACCATTAAAACCATTTGGTTATGAATTTATGATCTTTCTTTCGAATGCTCCAATTCATTCTGAAAAAGATAACATAAACAATTATTATCCGGAAATGTTAGACGACTTTAATTCTTTTTTGAGAGATTTAATTATTCTGATGGATAAAAACTATAAATATAAAACTTAATTTAGTAGGATAATTTTATTAAAAAAATGAGTATTAAAAATAAGCTACAGTTTAAAGAATTGATCTCTGAGAGTTTATTAAGAGATCTAATTATATTTTCATTTTTATTCATTCTTGTCATTGCCCAAGACTGGGATAATATACTTTTACTTCTATTTCCTCTTATAACTTTCGTTTTTGCCCTATTTTTTAAAATGATCGATACTATAAGACAAGAAAGTCAAACTGACGATACCCTCATTATATACAATCCATTAGGATCAGAAAAAGTGTCCTCTCATAGACTGAATTTTAGTGCGTTTATTCAGTTAATTTTGTTATTCTGGTTTGGAGCAGAGTCGCTTTACCATCCTCAATTAATTGATAATTATTACATCTATTTCATTTCCATTTTCATATTTTTTTATACATTTGGTTTTTATTCAGTATTTATTGATTTATGGAAATATAGTAAAATAGAGATAAAAATAGAAAATTTTGATACTAAGAATTCTCGAGAAGATCATGACAATTTAGATAATGTAATTTCTTTCCTCAAAGTGAAAAGTTTTAAAATAATTTCTATTATTAATTTGTTAGTCTTTATATTTTTAAATGCAATGAATATCTTATTTGCTTTTTTAACCTTCGATAAAATCATGCCGGGATTTGAATATACCTTACCAGGGACAGGTTTTGAAAATTCAGAGCCAATTACATTATCATTTATTATCTATGCTATTATATCTACACCACCCTTGATCAGTATTGCCTTTTTATTTATAAATTATAAGGATATCAATAATTTTAGCAGCGAAAAATTAAATAAAATTCTCAGTTCATTACCTAAAGGAACTCAAAACAAAATTATAGAAAACCTTATATTGTTAAATGAAAATTTTAAAAATAAACTAAGATTGGAATAAGAATTTTTTAAAATTAAAAATAAAAATAACTATCTCTTAAAAAATAGATGAGTACAATGTCTCGACAATTGCTCTTTAAGGTAATTGTTGTCGGTGATGGTGGTGTTGGAAAATCGACAATGGTTAAAAGATTAACAACAGGGCTATTTATACCTCAAAAGATTACAATAGGAACAGATTTAGCTTCCATTACAATCGATATGGGTGATGAAGGTTCTGCAAAACTACAAATATGGGATTTTGCTGGAGAGAAGCGTTTTCGATTTTTCTTACCAAATTATGCTCGAGGAGCATTGGGCTGTGTACTTTGCTACGATATTACAAGATATCAGAGTATTGAAAGTTTAATTGAATGGTACAATATTGTTAAGGATAATGCTGCCAATCCTGTGTTTGTCTTAGTGGGAGGTAAATTAGATTTAGCTGAAAAAAGAGTTATTGATTTTAACAAAGGAAAAGAATTTCAAGAAAAGTATAAAATTGATTACTTCTTTGAAAGTTCATCTAAATCAGGCGAAAATAATCAACTCATTTTTCAGACATTAACGGAAGGTATACTTGAAAAAAAAATTACTTAACTGATACTAATTATCAATTTATTTTCTAAATGATTTGAAGTAAACTAATTTACTAAAAATCATTGTTTTAAGAGATTAATAAATTAAGTAAAAAATAGAATTTACTATCGTTCTTATACGAAATTAAGATAATTATAAAAAAAGAAAAAAATAATACGGTTGTTTTTGGTTATTCCTCAAGATGTTCTCTGATTTCTTCAATATTAAGGTTTAGATATTTAGCAGTGACTAAATCTTTACCCATGAGATTCTTGAAGTTCTTTTTACGCTTTTTATTAATAAATTTCTTCATTTCACTAAGATCTGGACTAGAATTTGTAATTTCAATAAGTTTCATATCTTTTGCCGCATCTACTACTTGTTGGCCAATATCTGTTCTTATAATTAACATAGCTTCTCCTTTAGGAGCGCCCCATGGAGAATAAGATACATCAGAAAATTCACCAGAATAATCTGTACAGAATTTACATCCGGCCATTCCTCCAGAAGAACAAGCAAATCCAATTTTTAATGAAGTTCTTTCAGCACCAGTATTAAAATCACTTACAAGAATCTTTGCTAATCCTTGTAAATGACAGGGGTTTGCAATTACTCCAATATCACGCTTCTTATCTAGATATGCTTTACCAATTCCGGTTATTAATGGTCCAGCATTGTCCATAGTATTTTTTGGGATCAATGCCTTTGCGTCCTTTGCACTATCTATTACTTCTGGGAATGCCACAGGAGGTTTCTTGCTTTTAGGTTTTCCCACAACTAAATGTTTAATAATACCTTTCTCAAATGCTGCCAATACAAGGTTGTATAAGATTTCATCATTATTACTTGATTTAACCTGTATAATGTCCTTATAAACACCAACCGCTAAATCGACACGAGTTTGACCAAATAAGGCTTGTTCAATCTCACTAATAGGAAGAAAGCTTCTTGGACAAGCATTATAGCAAAGTCCTACCGTTTCGGTACATTCATCGACAACATAAGCTTCGCCAGTTTCTTGGTTGAAATCCATGTGTGGGCAGAAAGCATTGCACGATCCACAATGAATACAAAGTCCCGCATAAATTACTTCATTTTCTAAATCTTGTGAACATTTTTCAATTTTCAACTTATTTCATGCTCCAAAATTATGATATAATCAAAAATCTGTAAGATCACTTTTTTTGATTATGTTTGGTTAGGAAAATTATTCATTTCATTTAAAGATGGTGTGAAGATTCGTACTCTTCAAAAAGAACATTTAAAGTAATATATTAACTGTATTATTCTAAAAAACGAGAACAAGTATCATCCATTTTTGGTAAGATTTTTTCCCTATCTTTCCAAACGATCCATGTGTTACCCGATTTTTCAAAATGAAAGCCGCAATACTCATCTTCCTTTAATTTTTTTAAGGTCTTTTTAACAAAACTCCAAGAAAATCCCGTTTTATCTACAACCTCTGCTATAGCGATTGGATGATTAGTTTCAAGATCATTATTGAAGAAATTTATAATTTTCTCAAATCCTGTTTTTGGTGAAGTGTCTTGAGTTTCAGAAGGAATATTCCTTTCCACCTATTCTGATTAAAATTGAATTCTTTTAATATTAAAATAAATATTTTGATATTTTATATTGTTTTATTTTCGCTTTTTACGAAATTCCCCGGTTTTCATTAATTCGCAAGCTTTAAGATAATTCTTTCCAGTCTTTTTTACGATGCCTCCTAATAATCTGGACCATTTTTCAAAATTATTTTTACCAGCACTAAAGGGCCCAGGCATACTTGTTCCTTTTAACATAACATCATCAATAATTTTATAACCAGATACAACTCCTTCTTTCAATAGCTTGCAACCTTCATTTAATTGGATGGCCATAAGAATTTCGGGATCAAATAAACCAGCTTTTTTACTTAAATTTATTTTAGGGGTCCCTTTTGTCCAATTATAAAAACCCTTACCTGTTTTTCTTCCCAAATTTCCTTCTTCCATTAATTTTGTTAAGACTTTACTAGGAGCAAAATCATGAGAGAAATAGTTTTCATAGCTTTTCATAGAATTGTAAGAAGCGTCTATTCCAAGATAATCCATTAGCTGACATGGTCCCATTGGAACTAACTGTCCTGCTCCCGCATCAGCATCAATCTGTTCCCATGGAATACCTTTTTCATAGGCTTGATCAAGAACCCAACTTATGTATATAAGAGGCGGAATTAGTAATCTATTGGCAATAAACCCTGGACTTTCTTTTTCAATTCTAACTGAAAGTCTTTTTCCTTTTAGGCAGGGTAATTTTTTTCCAATGGATACTCCAATATCTAACACATTATCAGATGTTTTCTTACCCTTCATTACTTCAACACAGCATTGAAGAATGACTGGGAGAAAAAAATGCATCCCGATTACCTGCTCGGGTCTCTTTGAATCTTTAGCAATTTCAGTTATTCTAAAGGTTGATGTATTTGACGCAAAAATACAATGAGAAGGTGAGTTATTCATAACAGTATTACATACTTTTTTTTTTATATCTATATTTTCAACAATTGCTTCAAATACAAAATCCGCATCTTTAACAGCAGATACTAGATCAATAGATTTTTTACATTTTCCCATAAGTTCCATAGTAGAAATGCCTTCTTCTAATTTTCCTTTAGATTCCACTTTTTTTAAGCCTTTTTCTATTTCAGCGATTCCATTATCGAGGAAAATTTCCTTAATATCTACTAAGGTGACATTATAACCTGCCATTAATGCTACTTGGGAAATTCCGTGACCCATCATCCCCGCCCCAACTACGATGACATTATTAATATTACTAATATCAACCATCTTAATAGTCCTTCTTTTTGATATATTTATCGATTTTTTAATTTTTGAATTAATTATCTTTTTTTTCTCATTTTGAGAAAGCCACCAGATTTCATTAATTCACATGGTTTAAAATATTGTTTTCCAGTTTTTTGAACGAATTCATCTAAAAGTTTACACCATTTTTCATAATTTCTCTTACCCGGGCCAAAAGGACCGGGCATGTCCATTCCCGCGAACATTGTATCATCAATTACTTTATAACCAGATACAATACCTTCTTCTAATAATTTACAACCCTCATTTAATTGAAGGGCAAAAAAAAGGTCCATATTAAGAAGATTTGCCTTTTCTGTTGCAACTGCTTTAAGTTTTCCATCTTTACTCCATTCAAATATTCCCTTTCCAGTTTTCCTCCCTAGGTTTCCTTCACTAAAAAGGTTCGTAAGGACCTCTCCAGGGGCAAAATCCGAAGAAAGAACCTCTT
>CAZRKO010000062.1:7111-8724 GCA_964600445.1 uncultured archaeon | reverse complement strand
AATCTTAAATCTGTTGGATTTCTTAACTCATATTTCAATTCATTTATATCTTCAATCGGTTTAAGATCGTTTCCAACAAAACCTCTAAGTCCAATATCTAACATGCGAATTGCTTTTTGACAAACTTCCTCGAAACTGCGTCCAATGCTCATACATTCTCCAACGCCTTTCATTTGAGGACCGATGCGTCTATCCACCTTCTCAAATTTAGTCAGATCCCATCTTGGGTATTTCAATATCATATAATCCGTTGCTGGTTCGAAATTCGCAGTAGTTTTAAGCGTGATCTGATTTAATAATTCAGGTAACGTATAACCGATGGCGATTTTTGCGGCTATATATGCTAAGGGATAACCAGTTGCTTTTGAGGCCAAAGCAGAGGACCTAGACAATCTAGCATTAATTTCGATAGCTCTATGCTTTTTCGAAAATGGATCAAGAGCCCATTGGATATTACATTCCCCACAAACACCTACGCCTTTGGTTGCGCGTATAGACGCTGAGCGGAGCATTTGTAATTCTTCATCTGGTAAGGTTTGAGCAGGGGCAACAACAATTGAGTCCCCTGTATGAATTCCACATGGGTCCACATTCTCCATGCTACAATTAATGAAACAATTATCTTCAGCATCCCTAAGGATTTCAAATTCAATTTCTTTCCAACCCCAAACACTTTCTTCAATTAAAATTTGGTTAATTCTTGATTGGGCGAGCCCTCTTTTTGCTAACTTTTCAAATTGTTCCCAATTATGAATAAATGCAGAACCTAATCCTCCCAAGACATACCCTACCCGCATCATAATAGGAAATCCAATTTCCTTTACTGCTTTTAGGGCATCTTTATAATTATTTACCGCTACACTTCTACACACAGGGCAATCCGCATTATTCATTGCCTTGACAAATAAATCTCGATCTTCGGTTGCTTCAATAGCCTCAACAGGAGTACCGCATACTTTAACATCATATTTTTCTAAGATTCCTGCCTCATTTAGTTCAACACCTACATTAAGACCTGTTTGACCACCGAAAGCTAGGCAGATTCCATCTGGCCTTTCTTTTTTAATTATTTCTTCGCAATATTTTACATTAATAGGGAGTAAATAAACTTTATGGGACATTTGAGGGTCTGTTTGAATTGTGGCTATATTAGGATTTATCAAAATTGTTTTAATTCCCTCTTCATTCAAAGCTTTTAGAACTTGAGAGCCACTATAATCGAATTCTCCCGCTTGTCCGATTCTCACAGCTCCAGAACCTAATACCATAACTTTCTTTAAAGATTCATCTAATGGCATTTTAATTAAACCTCCATAATTTCAATAAACTTGTTAAAAATTAGCTCTTTCATGTCTAATGCCCCAGGTGATGCTTCGGGATTAAAAGCTACTGAAAATATCGGTTTAATCTCATGAATTAAACCTTCATTTGTCTTATCATCTTTATCATGGTATAATTCCTTAAAGCCATTCTTTTGAAAATCCTTTAAACAATATCCATGGTTTTGAAAGGTAATGTGATGGTGATTTGTGCCGTTTTGTACGGTTGTCCTGCCACCTCTATGTTCAGCAGTCATTTTGTAGCATGTCCCTCCCGCAGCTATGCCAATTATA
>CAZRKO010000062.1:0-7011 GCA_964600445.1 uncultured archaeon | reverse complement strand
TGGATCTTCTATATTTTGTACTTCCTTTTTTAATTCTTCAATATTTGGATTTTGACCAATATCAAACACTTCAAGCAATCCCATTTTACTACCTTCCTTAACAAGCATTTGAGTAAACAGTCGTGTATCAATCCATTGGATACCTGGTACATCTTCCTCAATAAGCCAGTCTTCTAAAGTTTTAACGCTTTCATAATGACTTGGCATAACACAGTATTCATTAACAATTATTCCTTTCAATTTGATAGAATCCGATTCAAAGTGTCTAAAGATACCATATTCATCCCTTATCTTATCTGGAACACCATAATTGCCTATAGAGGGATAAGTAAAGAGGACAATCTGATTTTTAAATGTAGAATCTGTCAATACTTCTACATATCCTGATCCTGGAATTGCAGAAAACGTTATTTCACCTAACACTTTTTTAGTAGCTCCAATACCTATTCCCTCAAAATATGTCCCATCTTGAAATATTAATATAGCTGGTCTTTCATTTTTGTAAATCATGACAATTAGATAGTGAGTTTATTTCCATTGAATTTTATATAATTAGTATAGCCTATTATAATTTGTTATAGTGACATAATAATCTGCTAATATGTGAAATTTTAAACAAGAATAAAATATCAAAAAGAGTTTACCAATAAACTTCTTTTAATGTTTCATGATATTCATTAAGAGATTTTATTGAGATTTCTTTTTTTCTGACGGTCTTGATTGCATCTATTAATGCTTTTGCTAATTGCAGGTTTATAATTACAGGGATGTTAAAATCAACAGCCATCCTTCTAATTTTATATTCGTCTTCCATTATTGTTCGAAATTTCTCTTCAACCGTAGTGGGAAGTGGAATATTTATAACTAAATCTATTGCACCATTCTGTAAACATCCCATAATATTAGGTTCCAATCCATATTCATGAATCTTATATAGTTTGACTGCATAAATTCCATTATTTTTCAATGCCAAAGCAGTGTCTTCAGTGGCAAATATTGTAAATCCTAAATTTTTTAGCTTTTTTGCTAGTGGGATAACTTGCTTCTTTAGTTCTTCTCCACCAACAGAGATTAATACATTTCCTCCATGTATAGGAATGTTCATCTCAGTTGATTCGAGAGCTTTCATTAAGGCTTCAGGGAAGTCATCCCCAATACATGCACACTCACCTGTGCTACTCATTTCAACACTAAGGTGATAATCTGCTTTGTCAAGTCTCATAAAAGAAAACATGGGGGCTTTAATTGCAACATAATTTCCATAGGGTAAATCCATTAATTTTTGTGGTATTAGTTTACCCATGAAAACTTCTGCTGCCAATCTCATTAAATTTATCCCCCTAGTTTTTGAAACATAGGGCATACTTCTGCTCGAACGTAGATTGCATTCAATAACATAAACCTCCTCATTCTTGACTAAATATTGAACATTGAAAGGGCCTCTTATCTTCAAGGCTAAGGCAATTTCTTTAGTATAATCCTCAATTTTTTTAATCACATTAAGAGAAACTGTTCGAGGTGGTATAGCCATAGTTGCATCCCCTGAATGAACACCAGCATTCTCGATGTGCTCTACAATAGCTCCAATAAACACGTTCGTACCATCACAGACACCATCACATTCCACCTCCTTAGCTTCTGTAAAAAATTTTGTAATTACGACAGGATATTCCTTTGAGACTGCGGCTGCTAAGTCCAAAGTATCTTTTAATGTTTTTTCATCATAGGAGACTCTCATTGCAGCTCCACTTAAAACGTAAGAAGGTCGGACTAACACAGGATATCCAACTTCTCTTGCGAATTTTAATGCTTCTTCCTTGTTTATTAACATACTCCAACGAGGTTGCCTTATTTCTAATTGATCTAATAAGCGGCTAAATTTAGACCGATCTTCTGCCATATCAATCCGGCTTCCATGAGTACCAAGTATATTAAGATTGACTTTTCGAAAAAATTCTGAATATTTTGAAAATTTTGCAGCAAGATTCTGAGCAATTTGGCCTCCAACCGATACGACAATCCCATCTGCCTTTTCGAGTTCGGCTATATCAAGGACCCTCTCGCCAGATAATTCCTCGAAATATAGTTTATCGCTTATGTCATAATCAGTACTGACTGTTTCGGGATTATAATTAATCATAATCGCTTGATCTACACCTAATTTCTTTAATCCTAGAAGGCAATTGACTGAACCCCAATCAAATTCTACTGAGGCTCCAATTCGGTAAGTTCCCGAACCTAATACAATAATCTTTTTCAATTTCTTTTGATTTTCCTGCTCAAAATCTATATCATGTTCAGATGCAGCATAAGTAAGATAAAGGTAATTGGTGGTAGCTGGCCATTCGGCGGCTAATGTATCAATTCTTTTTACATAAGGTCTAATTTTATACTTCCTTTTTAAAATCCTTCTTATGATTATTACATCTATTCCCATGATTTTTGCGATTTGGCCATCAGAAAATCCAAAACGTTTGGCTCTTTCAAACCAATATATTTTCTCATCATCTTTAGCCTCCAGAAACTTCAAATCTTTTAATGCTTTTTCAATATCAATTACATTCTTTATTTTATACAAGAACCATTTATCCACACGTGTCAAGCGATAAATCTCATCTAAGGAAATATCTTTTTTAATAGCTTCAACAATCCGGAAAATTCTTAAATCAGTTGGATTATTCAAAGCATATTTTAATTCGTTGATATCTTCTATAGGTTCAATATTGTTTGCAACCAGACCTTTCATTCCAATATCAAGCATTCTTATTGCTTTTTGGCAAACTTCTTCAAAAGTTCTCCCGATTGCCATTACTTCGCCGATACTTTTCATCTGACTTCCTATAGCTCTATCAACTCTTTGGAATTTTGTTAGATCCCATCGAGGTATTTTTAAAACAAGATAATCTAATGCGGGTTCAAAGCACGCAGTAGTAATTCCAGTTATTTTATTTTTTAATTCTGGTAGAGTATATCCGACTGCTAGTTTTGCCGCAATATAGGCTAGTGGATACCCAGTAGCCTTTGATGCTAGTGCAGATGATCGAGAAAGACGTGCATTTACTTCAATTGCTCGAAATTCTTTTGAAAATGGATCAAGTCCGTATTGGATGTTGCATTCTCCGATTATACCAAGATTTCGGATCACTCGAATTGATGCAGAGCGAAGCATTTGGTATTCTTCGTTCGTTAAGGTTTGCGAGGGAGCCACGACGATGCTTTCTCCAGTATGAATTCCTACGGGATCAAAGTTTTCCATGTTACAATTAATAAAACAATTATCATCAGAATCTCTTACTACTTCATATTCGATTTCTTTCCATCCCCATATGCTTTCTTCAATTAATATCTGGTTGATTCTTGATTGTGCGAGACCTTTCTTGGCCATTTTTTCAAATTCTCGCATGTTATTACATATCCCGGATCCTCTTCCACCTAAGGTATACGCTACTCGTAACATGCAGGGAAATCCTATTTCTTCACCAGCTTTAAGGGCTTCACTATAAGAAGAGACTGCCCTACTTCTACATACTTTGACCCCCGATTCGTCCATAGCCTTTACAAACAAATCTCGATCTTCTGTAGCCTGAATTGCTTCGATTGGAGTCCCTAAAACTCTTACATTATATTTTTCTAAGATTCCCTCTTCATATAATTCAACACCCACATTTAGAGCTGTTTGACCACCAAATGCCAATAGAATACCATCAGGTCGTTCCTTTTTAATAACTTCAGTAACATATTTCATATTAATAGGTAGTAAGTAAACTCTGTCCGATAATACAGGATCTGTTTGAATAGTTGCGATATTTGGATTAATTAGTATCGTTTTAATACCTTCTTCTTTTAATGCCTTTAAGACTTGGCTTCCTGAATAATCAAATTCGCCTGCTTGACCTATACGGATTCCTCCAGAACCAAGGACTAAAGCCTTTTTTATAGTCTTATCAAGAGGCAAGGTTTTACATCTCCATAATTTTAATAAATTTTTCAAATAAATATAAAGAATCTAAGGGTCCTGGACAAGCTTCAGGGTGGAATTGAACTGCAAAAATAGGCTTACTCTCATGGATTATTCCTTCATTTGTATTATCATCTATATTTCTTAAAAACTCTTTAAACCCTCCTTTTTCAAAATCTTTTACGCAAAATCCGTGGTTTTGAGTGGTAATATAACATTTTTTATTATCAACATTAATTACTGTTTTATTGCCTCCCCTATGTCCGTATTTCAATTTATAAGAAATTCCCCCAGCAGCCAAACCAATAATCTGATTACCTAAACAAATACCAAATGTGGGAATATTATTTTCTATTAATTTTTTGCAAACTTGAATGGCCTCCTTATATATCGCAGGGTCTCCTGGACCGTTCGAGATAAAAACACCGTCTGGTTTATAATCCATTATATTATTATAATCATAATTATGAGGTACGACTATGGCTTCAATTCCCCTTGATACAAAATTTCTCAGTATATTTAATTTAACCCCCATATCTAATACTACAACCCTGCCTTTCGGATTATGTGGCGTGTAAATTTTCACTTCTTTTGTAGAAACTTCAGATGACAATTGCCTAAGATTAGGGTCTTTTACATTGACTACAATTTTTCTTAATTCCTCGATATTTGGCTTTTGTCCTTGTTCATATACCGCAAGTAATCCTAGTTGAACACCTTCTTCCCTCAATATTGTCGTGATTGCACGTGTATCAACCCATTCAATTCCAGGAACATCTTCCTCTAAAAGAAAATCATGAAGGGATTTGACACTTTCATAATGGCTCGGTTCTTTACAACATTCATTAACCACAAATCCGCTCACTTTTATTGAATCGGACTCAAAATATTTAGTTATCCCATATTCATCTTTTTCCCATGGAGGAACACCGTAATTACCCACTAATGGGTGCGTCATTACAACAATTTGTCCTTGATATGAGGGATCTGTTAATGTTTCATTATAACCTGCTCCTGTAATAGTAGTAAAAACAAGTTCGCCTGTATGTATTTTTGTCGCCCCGAAGCCAATTCCTTGAAAATAACGACCATCTTGTAGCATTAAAATTGCTGGTCTTTCATCTTTATATAACATTTTAAATGTGGTATGTTTATTCTCTCATTTCAACTATTTAGGATTAAGCATGGATACCTAATATTTTTTTTTACTAATATTTATTAACGAGTTGAAAAAATCAAGTGAATTAACTTATTTGTCATCTTGGCATAAAATTTTGCTTTCCCATTTTTATTTAACTCTCTGATTCTTTAGAAGATCATAAAAAAATTTAAAAGCTTTAAGATTGAGAGCAAAGTTATCAGAATTACATAAAGAAAAGCGTAGAAGGCTTTTTGAAGATATGACTTGAAACTTCATACAAAAAATCCTTAATTTATTTTATCCTTTTATTATATATTCAAACGAATTATAAGAATTGGTAAAAATTTAAATGAATTCTTTAGAAAGAGTTAAAGCGGCTATTTATTTCTCAAGTCCCGATAAAGTTCCTGTTATTAATTTCGGTAAAGCAAATAGTGATGTTTTTCCTTTGATAACTCTACCCTCAAAAGATTGGAAACCTGGTTATGCTGAGGATGAAATAGGATTATTTCCTCATTTTTCAGTTTTTGAGTGGGAGTCACCTGAATGGGCAAAAGATCCCAAGTATGAGAATTGGAAGAAAAAGCCTCACGAAGAAATAGACGAGTGGGGTTGCATCTGGGATCGTGATGGTACAGGCTCCACAATGGGGCATCCCGGAAGACCATCTCTTACGGATTGGTCAAAACTTGATAAATATTTAGAAAGATATACTCCAGATCCTGAAGATAAAAGTCGATATTCCACATTTATTAAATCAACTGAATCAATGAGGGGTAAAAAATACTTGATGGCGTTTTTGAGTCCCTGGGCTCCTTTTATGGTAGCATCTAACATGTGTGGATTCAAAAACTTTTTAATAGATCATCGTAGAAATCCAGATAAAGTCAAATTCCTCCTTGCTCATCTAACAGATTATTACGTGAAAAATATGAAATCATGGGTAAAATATGGAGGTCATCCCGATGGATTCCTTATGTATGAGGACTTGGGAACACAGGATAACCCTTATATGAACCCTAAATTATTTGAAAAATTTTATGAGCCTGTATATCGCACTATATTTGATACGGCTCATGAGCTTAAATGTGAATTCCATCATCATTGTTGTGGAAAGATTGATAAAATCATACCCTATCTCATGGAGTGGGGTCTTGATGCGTTAGAATTAGACAGCCCCCGGATGACGGGATATCCGGACTTGAAACCGTTTCGTGGAAAGCTAATGATGTGGGGGTGTGTCAATATCCAAACCATATACCCCCACGGAACCGCGGAAGAATGTGAGCGGGAGGTTTGGCATATGGTACGGAATTTAGGGACTCCTGAAGGAGGGTACGGAGCTTATTTTTACCCTCAAATAGAACACATCCAAGTGTCAAAGGAAAACGCCCTGGCGTTTAAGAAGGGCTTGAGAAAATACGGGAATTATTCAGAAATTCACTCTGATTGGTGGTCTTATCCAATTCCTGATGTTTGGCATGATAAGATTGTACCTCCACTCCCGCCCAAGAGTCTCTAAAACAATTTTTCAAATAATTCCAAAAAAAAATTTAGAAGAACTTATAAATTCTCCTGAAAAAACCTATTCATAGGTTAGTTCAACCCTTTAAATTAATTAATAATTCCAAGTTTCATTACCGTATTTTTCATAAATTCTCTGGAGAGATTGTAAATGTTTAGGATCTTCTGATTGAATACGCCAGACGCATTTTTCACATTCATAATACGGTAAATGTTTTTTGTCTACCTTAGTTTTTATGCAGGGCTGGCCATTGCGAACCATAAAGCAATATTTAGCTGGATCTTTAGAAATCATTGATGTCATAAATTTTTAATTATTCAAATTAATCATCATCATCATCATCTTCATCATCATCATCATCTTCTTCCTCATCCCAACCATCTTCGA
>CAZRKO010000061.1:5557-8846 GCA_964600445.1 uncultured archaeon | reverse complement strand
TTCTCGATATCTGACTTTTTAACTCTTCGAATTGCCATGACCCCAGCTTTCGATAAGAAGTGTTGTGCCATATCATCAATTCCTTTTTGACAGATCACCACATTCGCACCAGAATTTACGATTTTATCGACCATTGCTCGAAGCATTCGTTCTTCCTCGTCAAGAAATTGCTGAATTTGCTCTGGACTGGTAATTTGTAGCTTGGCATCAAATTCAGTTTTTTCAATTTCTATAGCAGATTGGATTAAAAGAATTTTAGCATCTTTTAAGGTCTTAGGCATTCCTGGACTGACGACTTCTTTATCTAAAATGATACCTTTAATCAGTTTAGTGTCATCAATACCATCTCCCGCTTTCTTTTGGATCTGAACTTTATCTATGTCAGCAACCCATTTTCCATCAATCTGTTCTGCAACAGCTTCAATCGCATTCATGCATAATTCAGCTAACTCAGCTTTGCTTTCAGAAACGATTTTTGAACCCATGCAGGTCATAGCAGCGTTTTTAAGTCCTTCTTTATCGTCAATGCCACTTTTTATGGACATGTTGTCAAGAATTTCAACAGCTTTTTCAGCAGCTTTTCTAAATCCCTCCGTAATTACCGTTGGATGTATTTTTTGTTCAAGAAGCTTCCTAGCTCTCTTTAATAATTCGCCAGTAAGAATCACAGATGTAGTTGTACCATCACCTACTTCTGAATCTTGAGTTTTAGCAACTTCAACCATCATTTTTGCAGCTGGATGTTGTACATCAATCTCTTTTAGTATTGTAGCGCCATCATTCGTAATTACCACATCACCGAACTGATCTACTAGCATTTTGTCCATGCCACGAGGCCCTAGTGATGTTCTTATAGCTTCAGCAATCACAATGGCCGCAGCGATGTTGTTTTCCATAGCATCTCTTCCACGAGTTCTTTGAGTTCCCTCTTTCATGATTATTATTGGTGTTCCACCTAATTGTGCCATATTTATTTCACTCTGTTTTTATTTTATAAGATTTTATTTTAATTTTAAACATAATTATGATTTAGAGATCTTTATATAGGAAAAATTAAAAAGTTTTCTTTTTTTGGATAAAAATCAAAGGAGCATGCATAAAATTAATCTCTTATTTTATTTTTTCATAAAATTAATCTCAGATGATATATTTTTAAAACCATGAAAGAAGATATTACTCCAAGGGAATTACATGGAAAACGGTTGCTTGGGTATTCTTTAGGATTTATAGGGATTCTATTAGCTGATATCTTTCGAGGTGTATTTATTTTTCAGTTCTATGTATATACGGTTAATTTGAATTCTATACTTGTTACTATTGGGATGGCTATGCGATTAGTCATTGCCGCAATATCTTCAATTGTTTTTGGAGTGTTGGCAGATAATAAAAGGCCAGGTAAACTAGGAAAAAGACGTCCTTTTATGCTTTATTTATTGCCAGTGTGGGTATTAACAAGTATTCTGGTCTGGTTGCCTCCGTGGTATTGTCCTAAGGCAAATTCTATGTATCTTCCAACGGCACTCTATCTATGGGTAATGCTTATCTTAAACGCAGTATCGGGTATGTCGATTCTAAGCGTCCATGCTTCTATGTTGCCAGAACAATCTCAAACTCATAAAAATAGAGAAAAAGTAGCATCTATGAGCACAATTTTAGCAATTATAGTGTCGATTTTGGCGTTGTTCTTACCTTTAGTCGTTCAGAGTCTTCTGAAAGACCCCGAAAATGCAAAGTGGTGGCAACCCTCCGGAAAAGTAATTCTTTTTTATATCCCTTTGATCGGTGTAGCATTCGCAATTTTTGGCTTAATTTCAGTAATTATTACTTTCTTGTCAGTGGATGAAAAATTTCACATTATCAGGCCAGATTTGGAAATGAAAAAAAGATCAATTCTTGAAACTTTCCATCATATGGTAGTACCAGCCAAGGATAAAAAATTTAGAAAATTTATGCTGGTGGGATTTTTCACTAGTATATCCGGTATGATGTTAGGCATCTTGATTTTTCCTTTCCTAACTTATACACTTAAGTTTAAGGGAACAGACTTTTTTATTTATATTATTGTATCTATCTCATCTAAATTTGGATGGTTCTTTGTTTGGAAAAAAGTTCTTAAGAAACATGCGCTTGTAAAAAGCTATTCTATATGTGTTGCATCATCTGTAATAGCTTCATTTCTCGAACTTTTATTTTTGATTGAATTTCTTTTTTTCGAATTTAAGCTAGTTCTATTCGTAATCACAATGGGCACAATATTAGGCTCAATTTATGGATTTGGATTATTTGCAGGTCCTTTGGCCAGTGCGTTGGTTTACGAAGCGGCTGCAACAAATGAAGAGATGAGTCTTGACAAGGCTGTCTCTGAAATATCAGGAGCTTATTTTGGATTGAACTCTTTTTTATTATCTGTTGCTGGGGCAATTGGCTCTCTTATAATAGGGTTAATGCTTACAGGCCCTAATGCGGAAGATCCTGTATGGATAACCCTCTCTTTAGCTTCAATGGGTATTTTTTACTTAATAAGTTTCTTGATCCTTAGAAAAATAGAAATAAATGAAGAATTTTTAGATATTGAACCAGCAATTTCTGAAGAATTAGCTTCAGAAACTTTAAAATAGGCGATATATTTTTATGTTAAAAATGAGTGATTTCTAAATTAAAAAGAACTTAAATTTCTCTATTTTGAATTATTTAGTTAAATCTTTCTTTTTTGGCCGTAAATCCTTACTATGACATCTTCGACATTTAGTTGCTTTAGGTGGATTGAGGGCTCCGCACTTTCTACAGACGCTCTTTTCTAATAAATGATATCTGGCAATCTTCCTTTTCACGGGGTCATCGATTGGGGCCATTATTCATCATTCCTGATTCTTTATTTTTATAAAAAGTAAAATTAACAAAAATAAATTTAGAATAATAAGGAAAAAAAAGGATTCAAAATAAAATTTTGGATAGGTAATGGTCTATCATCATAAAATTAAAATTCTATAATTAATAGATCTAATAAAACAAATGATAGTTGATTAGAATTGCCAAAAGAAATATTTGACGAGGAAAAGTTTTTAGAATTAGCAGAATTTGCTGTGCATTGTAGAGTAAAACGGGTAAAAGATACGGTGAAATTGAAACTGAGAACTAAAAAAACGCTTTTCACATTGAAAACTTCACCCGAATCTGCCGAAAATCTTTTAAAACAGATAACTTGTGAAGTAATAGAATTATGATGGAATAAAAAATTCTTAAAATAATATTAGGTATCTTATTAATGAAAGATCTTCCGGCCTGTCAG
>CAZRKO010000061.1:0-5457 GCA_964600445.1 uncultured archaeon | reverse complement strand
ATTTCATTCAAGAATTTAAATTGAAAATATTAGTTTTATAAATTTGCAGCAGGGATTTTAGGCTTATGTATAATCCTATATCCCCTCTCAAAAAATAGAGTTTTGGAAATCAAAAATAATTGGTTGAACTCCATCAGAAAAAACGAGTATGGTATATATTCTATTATTTAAAACTCAAAAAATTATTAATGATCTTTTATTTAAATAATTAAGTGGGACTATAAAATAATCTCTACTCATATGGTAAAATTTAAAAATTTTTGTCATACTTGTGTTGCTTCGGGATTTTTATGCAATAGTTGTCAAAAGAAACTTGATGAGGGAGATATCACGGATTTCGAATTAGAGTTAGCCAAAGAATTACTTATATTAATGGAAAGCGACGGAAGATTTGATTTTTTAAGAGATATTTCTTTCTATAAAGCGATTGATTATGAAGATGTTATCATTCTTGTAGTCGGTAAGAAAGATAAAATCAGAATTAGTGAAGAATTATTAAATTGGATTAAAGAAAAATATGAAATAGAGGAAATAATCTTAATTGAAAAAACTGATAAGCCGAGAGCAGTATTAGAGGGGCTCATTTCGCCTGCTAAAGTACTATCCCTAAATGAGATATTTTTAGCAACAGGAGACAAAGAATTTAAAGGAATTCTTCGGAAATCTGATAAAGATAAAATTTTATTCACAAAAGAAGAACTTCAAGATTTAGTCTTAGAATTAACAAGAAATGTTACCAGAATTGAATTTGTGGAATAAAAAGATTTAACTAGTTTTTTAATCAATTAGTAGGTATAAATTTATGCAAGATTTTAAGCAAGTGATTCTAATTAGAACAGATTTGGGAATGAGTACTGGAAAAAAGTGTGCTCAAGCATGCCACGCGAGTCTTTCTGCTTCTGATCTAGTACGCGTAAAAGATAAAAAAGTTTGGAAGATGTGGAAGAATATAGGTCAAAAAAAAGTAGTATTAAAAGTCAGTAGTAAAGAGCAATTACATGAAATTTATTTGTTAGTTCAAAAACAAACATTACATTGTTTTCTTGTAAAAGATGCTGGCTTAACTCAGCTTGCTCCTGGAACTACCACAGCTCTGGGGATTGGACCTGCTTCATCAACCGAAATAGATAAGATAACCGGAGATTTGAAATTATTATAATGATATTTGTTAATAACCGTTATTTTGGAAAGTAAATTGCCTAAGATAGATGATATTAATCATGTTTTAATAAATACTGAGAGAACTATTGAACAATTTGTAGGTATAGAAGCATGTCTTACTCCGAAAATTGAAGGTATCAAGGGTATATACAAACATTCTTTTAAAGACTTTATAGTAAAAGAAATAACCAATGAAGGACGAACCCTTGAGATTAAAGAGGATTATTCTACTGAATCTTTTTCTAAGGAACAAAAAGATAAATTTACAACTTTTAATTTAGTTAAAGTTAATAAAGATACCTTTGAGGCTTTAAGAGAAATTGGAGATAAATTAAATATTTCTCCTAAATCGATACAATATTCTGGATTGAAAGATAGACGTTCAATTAGCGTCCAAAAGGTTTCTATAAAAGGAAATTACGTGAATAAGTTAAAAAAACTAAAGATTAGAGATTCTTTCATTAGGCATATTAGGCCAACAAGGAAACCAGTGAAACTTGGAGGTAATTGGGGTAATAATTTTACAATTACAATAAGAAACGTAGAAGATAAAAAAAATCTTCAGAAAGATATTGAACTTTTAAGTAATGATTTAGTCAAAAAAGGATTTCTTAATTATTTCGGTGTCCAGAGATTTGGGAGATATAGACCTAATTCTCACTTAGTTGGACGTTATTTATTAGAGGAAAATTTTGAAAAAGCCTTTGATGAATATGTATCTACAATATATCTTACTGAAAGTAAAAACTTACAGAATATTCGTGGTATTCTAAAGAAAACTGACGATCTTGAAAAGGCCTATAATTCTTTTCCAAAAGGACTTTTTTACGAAAGAGTAATGATTAAGCATCTAATAGATTATCCGAATGATTATGAAGGATGTTTCGATTTGTTTTCTCTAAACTTAAAGACATTACTAATAAGCGCATTCCAATCTCATATTTTTAATAAAATGATTTCTTTAAGAGCAAAAAAAGGAATTTCTATGTTAAAACCTGTTAAAGGAGATACAATTAGTATTTTGGATGACGATAATGGACACATTACCAAGATAAAATATATATATGGAGACCTTCAAGGTCAATATGATGAATTTTTAGAAAAAGCAATGACGCTAAACCGAGCAGTAATAGTTATTCCTATTGTGGGATATGAGACGGATATGAATGAGTTTCCCTTATTGAAACCCTTATTTGAAGAAATTATAAAACAAGATGGAATTAGTATTAATCTTTTTAAAAGTAAACTATTATATCAATTTGTTTATAGGGGTTCTTTTCGAGCGATGACAACTAAACCTATTGGATTTAAAATCCTTGAGTTAAATGATGATGAGCTTTTTCCGGGACGTAAAAAAGTGAAAATTGAATTTTCACTCATTAAAGGATCCTATGCGACCACGTTTCTAAGAGAATTTATGAAATAATTACTTAATACTAACGTCGTAATTTTGAATAGTTTCCGTTCCCATAATATCAATTATCTTTACGGAAACAGTATAGACTTCCAGATTTTTATAACTAAATGGACTAGAAATTAATCTTAATTCTCTATCTTTGGGTGTTCTAAATGAAATCCACATATTATTGAAGATTTCAGGTTTATAATCAAAATCTATTGACCAGAAATCTATCCAATCAGTCCAATTTCTTACTTGTGCTTTCACATTTTCAGAAATTAAATCTAAATAAGGAATACTATAATTCTTCAATTCAATTATAACTTCATTATTCTGAATTTTAATAACTGTTATAAATTCAGGTTTTTCTAAATTGTTAAATTCATTTGAATTTTGAAAGTTTTTTCGCAAAAAGCCTTGTGGAATTGCTGGATTTTCTCCCAAAGCTTTAATTTGTAAAGTTTTAAAGGGTTGACACACTTTTTGAAATTTATTTTTTCTATTAATTACATTACTGCTATTATAAATATCGAGAAGTCGTTTTTTAACCATATAAATTGCATGTTTCGTTACATCACATCCAATCCAACGCCTTTTTAATTTTTCAGCAACGGCCAGAGTCGTTCCTGAACCACAGAAAAAGTCCGCTACAATATCATCTTCATTAGACGATGCTAAAATTATTCTTTTTAATAAAAGTTCTGGTTTTTGCGTCGAAAAGCCCTGATATTCTAGGGTATTTGCCCGAATGTAAGGAATATCGTTCCAAACATCTCTAGGGAAAATTCCATCGTGAGTAATATAGACTTTTCTCGATAATTTTTTTCCATCATGACTCCCCCCACGATAATAATAAATCCCTTTCTCGTCTCTTTTTAGGGCGTTTTTCACTCGGGCTGAATACTCCATATAAATATTCGGATCATCATTAAACACATACTCCTCTGATTTTGTATAAAATAAGATTGTATCAAAAGAACGAATGAAAAAATTCCTTGTTTTAACTGATGCTGCCGGATATGCCCAAATAATTTCATTTCGAAAATTATCTGCCCCGAATAGCTCATCCATGATAATTTTAATATAATGACCTACGTGCCAGTCCAAATGGACATAAATAGAGCCATTATCAGATAGTAATTCTTTCATTAAAAACAATCTTTCATGCAGAAAATTTAGATAAGATTCAACGCCTTCTCTCCAATTATCACTGTAAGCTTTTTGATTTAAAAACGCTTGTTTTTTGGAGTTATTCCCTTCACCAATCTGAATTTTTAAATTAAAATTACCCCCTGTAGCAAAAGGGGGATCTATATATATTAGATTAATTCTTCCAGCGAATTCTTTTAATAGTGAACTCATAACTGAGATATTATCGCCCCAAATCAACAAATTATACCAATCTTTATTTACTCCCTGACTTTTTAATTGTTCATTATTCTTAACCTTCTCATTTATAGGTGAAACTATTGTCTCAACTACTTTTAAGGGCTTACATTCTTGATTTGTTAATTTAATTATATCAGGCTGGGTTTTATGATTCCAATTGAGTTTTACCATATTACAACATAAGATAAGATAACAAAAATTTTATTGTTATTTATCATTTTAAAACTTAATTTTTAAATAATACTAAATGTTGCTTAAAATATGCTAGATGAAATGGATGATTGGCGTAAGACCCACTACACTAAAGATGTGACTCCGGAATTAATTGGTCAACAAATTATTTTAGGAGGCTGGGTTCGAAATTATAGAGATTTAGGTGGGTTAAAATTTATTAATCTTCAAGATAAATATGGAGAACGTCAAATTACTTTAAAGAAGGGTGTTGTATCCGACGATGTTTTTGAAAAAACTAAGGTCGGATATCAATATTGTATTATGGTTAAAGGAAAAGTAAAGGCTTTTAAAAAAGCCCCAGGTGGGATTGAAATTATTCCATCTGAGCTTAAAATCTTAAACAAAACTCCCGAAAAACTACCAATTGATATGACAGGAGAAACTCTTTCCGAATTGGATTTAAGACTTAATAACAGAGCATTAGATTTAAGATCTGCCAGAAATCAAGCAGTTTTTCAAATTAGAGGTGAAGTATTAAACACCATAAGAGAATTTTTGCTTGAACGAGATTTTACTGAAATTACTACGCCAAAAATAATCGGATCTGCCACTGAAGGTGGAACTGAATTATTTCCGATAATGTATTTTGATAAAGAGGCGTTTCTTACTCAATCTGCTCAATTATATAAAGAACAATTAAGTGGAGTCTTCGAGAGAGTTTTTGAGATTAGCGACTGCTTCAGAGCGGAAAAAAGCCATACTAAAAGACATTTATGTGAGATATTCACATTAGATCTCGAAATGGCCTTCGCCACGATGGAGGATGTACTTAAAACATTAGAAGATATGATCTATCGGGTAATTAAGAATGTTCGAGAAAAGGAAATGAAATCATTAAAATTGTTGAATATGGAAGAAAAAACAGTTATTCCAGAAGTCCCGTTTCCTAGATATACTTACGAAGAAATTCTTGATTTGATAAAGACTAAATTTGGGATCAATATAGAATTTGGGGAAGATATTTCCACTGAAGCATATCGCAAATTAGGTGAAGAATTAACGGGATATTACTATATTACTCATTGGCCAATGTCAATTAAGCCATTCTATATAAAAGCTTCAAAAGATCCAAAATATAGCGAATCTTTTGATTTACAAATGGGATGGCTTGAATTAACATCAGGAGGAACAAGAGTTCACAATAGCGAACAATTACGTCAAGCACTTGAAGCAAAAGGTCTTAATCCAATAGCATTTGAATCCCATCTGAAAGTGTATGATTTTGGAATGCCACCTCACGCAGGAGTCGGATTAGGAATTGATAGATGGATTAC